>JBKBWB010000204.1:0-4134 GCA_046289215.1 Asticcacaulis sp.
TTGCCACCTCGGGGCAATTGATCGGCCTGCATACCGGCTTGATTATGGAAGCCGAAAATCCCAATCAACTGCTCGGCGTCATAGCTCACGAAGCCGGGCACCTGGCGGGGGGACATACGGTCCGCGGCAGCGAAATGAACCGCGCCGGCATGGGCCCCTATGTTGTCACCATGGGCCTGGGCATTCTGGCCGCCCTGACCGGGAATGGGGATGCTGCGATCGGCTTGATTGGGTCTTCCGGCTACTTCGGGACCCTGGGCGCCCTGACCTATTCGCGGGTGCAGGAATCAGCGGCCGACCAGGCGGGCGCTCTGGCGCTGGACCGAGCGGGCATGTCCGCCCAAGGCCTCGTCGATTTTTTTGACAAATTCCGTTACATGGAAACCATGTCTGAGGCGCGGCGCGACCAGTTTTTCCGCAGCCACCCTTTGTCGCGCGACCGAATCCAGATCCTGCGCCGCAAGGTCCAGGACCTGCCAAACTATGGCGTCAAGGACTCGCCTGAGCATGTGGCGGAGTTGGACGTGGTCAAGGCCAAGCTGGTAGCGTTTCTCAATCCCCCGATGGTGACGTTCCAGAAATATCCGGAAAGTGATACCCGCTTCCCGGCCCGCTATGCCCGCGCCATTGCCTATTATCAGGATACCCGCCCGCAAAAAGCCCTGACGGCCCTTGAGGATCTGATCACCGAACAGCCCGGCAATGCCTATCTGTGGGAGCTGAAGGGCCAGATCCTGTTCGAAAGCAGCCGCACCGCCGAGGCGGAAGCCCCGCAACGCAAGGCAGTCACGCTTATGCCCGAAGCGCCGCTGCTACGGGTGAATCTCGGCCAGACTCTGATCGCTCGCGTTAGCCAGGAGCGCACCCTCAAGGGGACTGCTCGGGATGCCGTTCTCAACGAAGCCATTGAGCACCTGCAGTTCGCTGTCCAGAAAGAGCGCGACAATATTTTTGGCTGGCAGTTACTGGCCCAGGCCTATGACGCCAGTGACCGTCCCGGTGAGGCGCGACTGGCGGCCGCAGAGGCTCAGTTTGCCCGGGGAGATAAGCGTCAGGCCCGGATCTTCGCGGTGCGCGCGCAAGAGCACCTTCGGCCCAACACCCCGGATTACCGTCGCGCCTCGGACATCATCATGATCGTCGGGCCGCTGGACAAGCACGATAAGGCCCACGAAGACGTGCGCGGGCTGGACAATGCCTCTGAGCATGGTCATAGCCATCCCTAATGGCGTCTGAAGTCCTTTTCATCTGCGAGTAAGTCATGACCGAACCTGACACGTCCGCCCCGGAAACCTCTGTTCCGGCGGCTGCCAAGCCCGGTTTTTTTGACGGGATCACCCTAAGGGAAAAGGTGCTGATCGGACTGACCGGCACGGCGCTCGTGCTATCAGGCGTCGCAGTTGGCCAAAATCTGATGTTCGAACAGCGCGCCAGGACGTGGCTTGTCAGCCAGCCCGAAGTCATCGAGGAAGCGGTTCAGGCCTTGACCAAAAAACGCGAGATGGCCGAAAAGGAAAACGCGACCAAGGCGCTTGCCACCCACGCCAAGGCGATCTTTGAGGATCCGCGCGATCCGATCCTTGGCAACCCCAAGGCCCCGATCACGGTGGTTGAGTTTTTTGACTACAACTGTGGCTACTGCAAGGTCGCCCTGCCCGAGCTGCAAAAAATCCTCAAGGACAATCCGGACGTGAAGATCGTCATGAAGGAAATGCCGATCTTTGGCGCGGAATCCGATACCCTGGCCAAGGCGGCCCTCGCGGCCAATGTGCTGGGTCGGTATGAGAGCGTGCACATGGACCTGATGACGGCCAAGCCCGCCTCAGTGGAAACCCTGATGGCGGCGCTCAGCCGCGCCGGTCTGTCCTTCGAAGAGATCAAGGCCGTAGCGGAACGCCCGGAAATCGCCCAGCATCTGGCAGACAATCACGCACTGTCGGAAAAACTGATGGTGACCGGCACCCCGGCCTTTGTGGTTGGCGATCACATCATCACAGGGGCCAATATCCCAGCCCTCAAGGAAGCGATCAAAGCGCGCCGCGAAGCCCTGAAAAAAGCATCCCCCCAAGGATGATCAGGGTTTTTGCGCGACCATAAAGACTCGCTCGTCCTTTCGGCCAGACCCATGGCGCTCAACAGACCGAAGCTCAAATCCGGCCCGGACCAGATCACGTTCAAGCTCGCTGGCTGAAAACACGGACACAAAGGGGGCCTGGCCGAGCACGGTCATAACGGGCAGCACCCCCTTTATGATCAAGGGGTTCATCTCCTTCAGGCAGGGGGTCTTTGAAATCAACAGCCCCCCCGGGGCCAGCACGCGATAAAGCTGGGACAAGACGGCCTGTCGCTCCGGCACCAGATGCAACACATTGAATGCCAGCACCGCATCAAAGGTCGAGTCCAGCCATGGCGCGGTCATCGGTTCTGCGACGCCAAAGATGACGTTGCGATTCACCTCAGCCGCCGCTTTTTCCTCAGAAATGCCAATCATGGCGGGGGAAACATCCGTCGCCAGATAGGCCTGACCCGTTCGGGCGAGTTTCAGGGCCGTCGTCCCCGTGCCGCAACCAATTTCCAGAACAGACTGCCGGTCAGCAATCAGGTCTCGAGTCCGGGCGAGTGACGTCTCGTATCCAGCCATGTCCTTGATGGGATCGCGGGCATACTTCGGCGCTATACGATCCCAAAAACGGACTGAGTTTGAAGTTTTCACAGTCATTGTCGCCCCAATTACCAGTCAGGGCGTTTTAACAGAACACTAGACATACCCCACCGCATAAATATGCACATAATTTATGCAAAAATGCATATTGAAGCCTGCCGCCAATGAGGTCAGGGTTGATCATGGACACACATTTGATTGATTGGAACTATTGGCGCGCCTTTCTGGCCACGGTTCAGACGGGCTCTCTGTCGGCCGCATCGCGCCATCTTGGCTTGTCTCAGCCAACCTTGTCACGGCAGGTCAGTGCGCTTGAGACCGCTTTGGGTGTCATCTTGTTTGATCGGATCGGCAAAAGTCTGGTGCTGACGGATACGGGACGACAACTCCTGCCTCACGTCAAAACCATGGAGCAGGCGGCTCTGGATCTGGATCTGGTCGTCACGGTCGGACGCAGCGCCCTGAAGGGCCGAATTACCGTCTCTTTGTCTGACGCCCTCGCCGCCTATGTCCTGCCCGAGATGTTGGCTCAGCTCAGGTCACAAGCCCCGGATCTGACGATTTCAATTCTCGCGGAGAATAAGCTCAGCGACCTGAGGCGTCGAGAAGCGGATATCGCCATCCGCCATGTCCGCCCCGAAGAGCCGGAACTTATTGCCCGCTGGATTGGGGATGTCCGGGCCAGCTTTTTTGCCTCCCGGGACTGGATCCATCGCCATGGCAACCCCGACACGGCGGACCAGATCCGCGCCGAGGACCTGCTGGCCTTTGATGACCCGCGCTTTGCCGCCCATCTGCAAACCATGGGGTTTGATGTCCGCCAGTCAGATTTTCGTCTGGTCACCTCCAGCAGCGCCACCATCTGGGAAATGATCCGAAAGGGGCTTGGCATTGGCAATTTGTTCCGATGCGTCGCCACCCGCGATCCTGAGGTTGTTCAGGTTTTACGGTCGGTTCCGGACATCGTGGTGCCGGTGTGGCTGGTAACCCACCGAGAACTCCGAACCAGTCTGGCCCACAGACTGGTCTTTGATCATCTCGCCACCGCGTTTCGGTCCATTATTGATCCTGGAAGCGATCAGCCCCCTCAGATCAGCCCGGCAAGCGGCGAAGACGGATCGGCGTAAAGGCGCTTGGGCATGCGGCCCGCCAGATAGGCGTCTCGTCCCGCGATCACGGCATGCTTCATCGCCCGCGCCATGCGAATCGGATCCTTGGCTTCGGCAATTGCCGAGTTCATCAAGATCCCGTCACAGCCCAGTTCCATACCAAAGGCCGCGTCCGAGGCGGTGCCGACCCCGGCATCGACCAGCACCGGCACCTTGGCCTGTTCGACGATCAGGCGGATATTGACCGGGTTCTGGATTCCAAGGCCGGAGCCAATCGGGGCCCCGAGCGGCATGATCGCCGCCGCCCCCGCCTCTTCGAGCTTGCGGGCATAGACAATATCGTCGGTACAATAGACCATCACC
>JBKBWB010000205.1:0-2360 GCA_046289215.1 Asticcacaulis sp.
CGGGCGGGGACCTGAACCTGCGCATGGTGCGGGCAGATCTGACCGGAAGCGTGCCCTATCCCGAAGCCAAGGCGGCGCTGGCGGGGCCGCTTGACCTGACCCTTGGCCTCAAGGCCGACACGCTTCAGGCTAGCGCGACAGATCTTCAGGGGCTTGAAGCCAGTGGTCGCCTCAAGGCCCAGATCCTTGCGGCGGCGGGTGAAACCCTGCCGGGCCTGACCGGGACGCTGCGTTTGTCGGGTCGCGCCGATGCCGTTCAGGGGGCCACCCTCGATGCCCGGGCGGTGAGGTTTGAACTGGCGTCTGCGGCCGTCACATCGGATCCCGAAGCCGGGACGCTGACACTAGAGGCCAGCGATCCGCTGCGTGTGCGGGCCATGGCGGTGCGCCAGGATGGCCTGTTTATCGAGGCACCGGATCTCAGCTTTGACACGCTTGGCGTCACCCGCGGCCCCAAGGGCCTGACGGCGGCGCTGAGCGGCAGTGGGCGGGCTCGCCGGGCGGAGCGCCCCGGCCTGGCCGTCCAGTCGCCCTCCATGCGGCTGAAGGCCCTGTTTGAACAAACCGAGCGCGAGCAGATCAGCCGGGTGACGGCGGATCTGTCCAGTCCCTCGGCCCGGGTTACGGGGTTAGGGGCCCCCAAAGCGGCTCCGGCGGGCGATTCCTGGGTGGCCCTGCAAAATGCGCTGGGCGATTTTTCAGTCGAGGCCAAGGGCCTTGAAATCGTCGCCCGGCAATCCGAAGCTTCGCCCTTGGTCTGGCGTCTGACCAGCCAGCGCCCCGTGGTGCTCTATCCCGCCAAAGAGGCCGGGCGGGTGACCCTGTCCGCTGTGGCCGGGTCTCCCTTGCTCGACAGCGAAGGGCCGGGGGCGGTACGCGTTACGATGGCGGGCGGTGATCTGCCGCAAGGGACCCTGACGGCGACCGAGATTTCCCTGACGGATCCCGCGGCCCCGGATGGGCTGTCGGCCCAGATTGCGACGGATCTGAGCTTCTCGACCGGACCGCTGCGAGGCGCACACCTTGAGGGCGTCGGCACACTGCGCACCGATCCCGGCGGCTTGCGCGTGCTGGCCAGAGACTGCTTGAGCGTTTCCGCCGAGGCGCTGGAGGCCGGGGCGCAAGACCTATCGCGCCTGACCACCAAACTCTGCCCGGTGGCGGACGCGCCCCTCGTCCAGTCCCAGAGCGGGCGGCTCACGGTGATGGCGCGTCTCGATCAGGCCGAAGCACACTTGGCGGACAGCCAGCTTGCCTTCCGCGAGGGCCGGGCGCGGGTTCAGCTCGAGGCTCTTGGGGATCGCCTCTCGGGCACCGTCCAGCTGGATGGCGCTCAGGTGGCGGATCTGACCCCGGCGGCCCGGTTTAACCCGCTTGAGGTCAAGGGCACCGTAACGGTGGACCCGGCGGCGGTGAAGGCCAAGCTCGATGTGGCCGATTTGCTGCGTCGTCATCTGGGAACGGTCACCGTCACCCATGCGACCGCCACAGGCCGGGGGGAGGCGCTGATCCGCGCGCCGGAACTGAATTTCACGCCTGAGGGGCTGCAGCCGGCGGCCTTGTCGCCCTTGGCCGCAAGTCTGACCCGATCTGACGTCAAGGGGCAGGCCCAGTTTGAAGGCGCAGTGCGCTGGACCCCCAAGGATGTCACCAGCCAGGGCCTTGTCACCCTGGGCGGTCCGTCCGGGGGCGGTCTCGATTTTACCGGCCCGATGGGGCCCGTGCGCGGCCTGTCGGGCACGCTGCGCCTGACCAGCCTCTCGCCGCTGATGACCGCACCGGGGCAAAGCCTGAGCGCGCAAGCGATCGACGGGGCCTTGCCCCTGACGGCGCTGCTGGCCCGTTTCCAATTGCTGGAAAAGGTGCTGCAACTCGACACGGCCACCGTAAAGGCCGCAGGCGGATCGGCTCGGATCGAGGCGGTCAGCATTCCGCTGGATCCCAAGGCGACCTTTGCCGGGACGCTGGTGCTCGAACAGATCGACCTGTCGCAAGTGCTGGCCGCGTCTCCCCTGGCTAAGGATGTGCGCTTTACGGGCCGGGTCAGCGGGCGTCTGCCCTTTACCTATGGCCCCGACGGCCTGCGCTTCCAGGCAGGGACCCTGTCGGCGGATGGGCCGGGGCGGTTGTCGATCAGCCGGGCGGCGCTGTCGGGCGTGCAGGCGGGCGGCGGGCCGGAGACAGACAAGGGGGCCGTGCCGCCGTCCACCGTTCAGGACATGGCCTATCAGGCGATGGAGAACCTCGCGTTCGACAGTCTGAGCGCCGAGGTCAACAGCCTGCCGGGCGGGCGTCTGGGCGTGCTGTTCCGCATCAAGGGCCGTCACGATCCGCCGCAAAGGCAAGTGGCGCGCATATCG
>JBKBWB010000205.1:2370-4133 GCA_046289215.1 Asticcacaulis sp.
CGTTTGATGTGCTGGGGGGACGTTTCCTCGACAAGCCGATGGCGCTGCCGTCGGATACCGGGGTGGATCTGACCCTCGATACCAGCGTCAACTTCGATGACCTGCTGAAGGATCTAGAAGCCTTTAACGCCCGACGATAAGTGGCATCTAGGTTTCAGGCGGGCAAGTCTTAGGCGGGCATGTCCCGGCGGCTGAGGTCCCACAGCATCACCCCGAGCGCGACAAGGCCGCCGCCCAGGCCCAGCGACAGGGCGAGAGCCTGAACTTTCGCATCTGTCGCCAAGCTGGCATTGACGGTCATCAGCCAGGGAAACCAGACGCCGTATTTGCTGCTGACGGCATTGACGGCAAAAAACACCCCGCCGATCCCCACCAGCAGCGGGGTCACAAAGTTGCGAAACCGCAGCGCCACCCACAACTGGATCACCAGCATCAACAGGGCCGCTCCTGTGGCGCGCGCCGTGATCGCCGCCAAGTTCGCCCAGTCAACGGGGCCCGTGAGCGCTTTAGCCGGGATCAGTTCCCCTACCAGCCACAGACCGCCATAGCTGACCAGGGGCACGATCACCGACATCAGGACGACCAAACAGGCGGCCACTAAAGCCTTGGCCAGAAAGGTTTGCCAGCGGGGCCGGGGCAGGGTCTGAAGGTGGGTCCACAGGCTGTTGGCGTGCTCCATTTGCGCCATCAGCACAGTCAGAGCGATGATACAGAGCGGCAGGAGCAACATCAGCCACCCGCCGATGGCTCCCGTCAGCATCATCATCATCGGGAAGGGCTTGTCGCTATCGATGACCCTGAGGACCAGAAAAACCGGGATCAGTAGCGGGGCTAACAGCACCAGCAAACTGACCAGCGAATTGCGCAGCTTGGCCCATTCGACAAAAAACACGCTCAGCATCTCAGGCTCCGGTCGGTTCAGGCAAAGAGGCCGGTTGCATGGCGCTCTCCAGGCGGGTTCGGTCCTGATAATGGCGTTCCAGACTGGCGTTTTCGCGGGCCAGTCCCAGGATCGGAATACCGCTATTGACCAATCGCGCGGCTAACTCCGGGATGGCGGTCTCAGAGGCCGTCAGTTGCAGGCGCAAAACGGAGCCGTCCCGATCCAGCAGCGTGTAGCCTGCGGCTTTCAGGAAAGCGACTGCGCGATCCGGTTCGGCGGTTTCCAACCGGACGGTCGCTGCGACCCGGGACAGGATCGTGGACAAAGGCCCCTGTTCCAGCAGTCGCCCTTGGTGGATCAGGCCCACATGATCAGCAATCCGCTCCAGTTCGCTCAACAGATGGCTGGAGACCAGAACGGCCATGCTCTGGCTGTCCGCCAGATCGCGCAACAGGCGGCGCATGTCGGCGATCCCGTCCGGGTCCAGACCGTTGAGCGGCTCGTCCAGTATCAGCAGGCGCGGCTGGCCGAGCAGGGCACGGGCAATCCCTAACCGCTGGCGCATGCCCATCGAGTAGTGTCCGACCTTTTTCCGGGCAGCGGATCGCAGGTCCACCAGATCCAGCACCCGCTCGATGTCCCGCTTTGGCGCACGCAGCAGCGCCCGGGTCAGGTCAAGGTTCTGCTCGCCAGTCAGATGTGGATAGACGGCCCGGGCATCGATCAGGGACCCAATCCGGTGCAGGCCCGCCGCATGAATCAGACTCTGATCCTCGCCATAGATCTCGACCTTGCCCCTGTCGGCCCGGGTCAGGCCCAGTATAATGCGTAGGCTGGTGGTTTTTCCGGCGCCATTATGCCCGATAAAGCCGTAAATCCC
>JBKBWB010000206.1:0-4091 GCA_046289215.1 Asticcacaulis sp.
AGCCCCCGCCTGTTGCAGGCGTTCGCTGAGATCCGCGCCCAAGGCCTTGGGATGTCCGGCGATCCAGACGGTGCGAGCCCCCTGTGACAGGAGCGTTCGAACGGCGGCTTCGCCCGCTTCGTCATAGAGCGCATCCGTACTGCACAGAACCGCCAGCGGGGCCGGGGCCTCATCGGACTCCAGTCCGCCCGCAGCGAACAGATTGCGGGCAAACATCAGCCGGGCGGTATAGTCAGCCGGTGTGCCGAGGGTGTAGGTCTGGACCCGGGCGGATCCGGCGGGCAGGGCCGCGGCGGCAGCCCGGAGCGCTTCGAACGGGGCTGAAAGCCGGGTCGCACGCAGCTGGGACACGACGGTGTCGGGCGTGGTGATCGGGGTCTGGGCGGGTGTGAAGGCGAGGGCCGCGACATCGACCGACAGGACCTCGACCGGGCGGCTGTGAAGATCCGCGAATTCAGAGACTCCAATCAGACCCTGACGGCGCGTGCGGATGGCGCTCTCTCTAGCCTGTCGGGCGGTGTCCACCTCGGCCTGAAGCGTGCCCGACTCGAGGGCGGCCATCAGACCGTCATCGGTGGACAGGGCCTGAAGCCGGGGCCAAACGGCGCGGGCCAGATCAAGGCTGAAGGCCTCCAGATAGCCGCTGCCCCCCGCGGGATCGGCAACGCGGCCGAGATGGGCCTCTTCCATCAGGATCAGCTGAGTGTTGCGGGCCAGGCGCCGGGCAAAGTCGTCGGCCAGGCCCAGAGGCTGGGTGAAGGCATCGAGCATCACCGTTGTGGCCCCGCCGACGGCTGCGGCAAAGCCCGAGAGGGAAAGCCGCAACAGGTTGCTCCAGGGATCAAGCGGCGACAGCATCCGTCGCGAACTGTGCACCCGGATCCGGGGCGTCGCTGCCGAAAGGCCGTGAGCGGCCAGCAGCTTGGCATAAAGCAGGCGCGCCGCGCGCAGCTTGGCCAATCCGGCAAAATAGTCCGTATCCGCCGTCAGAATCAGGGTTTGCCGGGCAAAGGCCTCGGCGGGATCTAGGCCATCGCCGATCAGGGTTCGGACATAGTGCAGCAGGCTGGCAAAGGCGAGGGCCAGTTCCTGAACGTCCGTGCCGCCGGCTTCGTGGACCACGCGGCCCGAGGGCGCAAACAGGCTGGCCTTGGGATAGGCGGCGGCATGGCGCATCGCCGTCTGAAGGCAGCGACCTAGCTGAAGGTCATAGCCGCCGGGTGCCGTCCCCGTGGTCAGCATCAGGCTAAGCGGATCAAAGTCAAAGCCGAGACGGGCTTCGGGGGCGCCCTTGGCCAACACCGCCAAGGCATTGGCGGCTTCAGGGGCGTACCAGCCCGCCTCCAGCGAGACGGGCGCCAGATCCAGTAATACCCCGTCCAGTACGACCGCCAACTGATCCTGATCGAGGGCACAGATGCCCGTATTTCCGCTGGGATCGAGGCAAAGGTGGAGCGAAGCGGCCCCGTTTTCCAGCTCATTCAGCGCGAGACGATTGGCCTCGCTGGGATCGGGGTGATCCACCCGCATGCGCAGGTCCCAGGGCCGTTGAAGATCCTCGGCGGGGGCGGCGCGCACCGGCACGCGTTCCGTTGCCGGGGCATAAAGCGGTTGTACGCTCAGGCCATCAAGCGTGCGCGTGATCAGCTTGTCGAACGCCGTTCCCTTGAGCGTTTTTTCCGCCAAGGCCTGCCAGTCGGCCTGTTGAGGCAGGGCAAAGGTGTCGGCCAGCGGGCGCACCGGTTGATCGGTCGCCGCAGCGGCAGGGCTCAGGTCAGACATAGGCGGGTCCTCCGGGGGGATCTTGAGGCCTTGGGGCCGTTCTGTGTCCGGGGATCCGCTGGTTGGACCCCGGTTGCGCCCGGTTTGCGACCTCTGGGTGCCAAGGTCAAGCGGCTTGTCCCGGGACAAAAGACCAAAATTCGGCAGGACGCTGTGGGATGCGCAATGATCATCCGGTTTGCATGGCAATGGCGCATGGATATGCCCGGGGATAACCGAAATCTCTGCGCCGCAGGGCTGAGCCGGTCACTGTTCTCCCCTTAGTTCAAATCAGGAGGTCCAAGGCCGTGGCCGCAGATGACATGACCCCACGACTGGCCTTGCCCTTGTTGCAGGGCGGGCAGTTACAAAAACATCTCAGCCTCAATCAGGCCCTCAGCCGTCTGGATCTATGGTGCCAGGCCGTGGCAGAGGCGGCAGACCTTGTGCGGCCGCCTCATGTCGTTGAGACCGGACAGGTCTTTTTGCTGGGAACGCCTGCCGCCGACAGTGTCTGGGCCGGATTCCAGTCCGGCGATGTCGTGGTCCGCATGGATGACGATTGGGAAGCCGTAACCCCACCCGAGGGGGTTCGGGTCTATGTGCGCAACGAAGCCCAGATCCGGATCTTTCAGACTGGGCAATGGGTCCCGATGGGGCGGACCTTACGGGTGCTTGGACCGGTCGAGCGTCTGGGTGTGGGGACGGACCCTTCGGAGGCCAATGTGGTCTCGGTCAAGGGGCCGTCCGTCTTGTTGTCGGCCCGAGCCCCAGACGAAGGCGGGACCGGCGATTGCCGCCTGAGTCTCAACAAAAGCAGCGCACAGCGCACAGGTTCGCTGATCTTTCAGTCGGCGTGGTCTGGGCGTGCCGAAATCGGACTGATGGGCCAGGATGATCCGGCGCTCAAGGTCGGGGCCGACGATGGCCAATGGCGCGAGGTTTGGCGCGCAGACCGACAGACTGGAAGCCTTTGGGTCGGGGCGATCCGGGGGCTCAGCACGGCCACCCATGCCGATGCGCCGGTTACACTGGCGCAGATGCAAGCGGCCCTTGCTGCGCTCAAGGCGGAGCTGAAGCCATGATCCGGAATGGGCTGCATCCCGCTGTGGCGGATCTGGATCTGACTGGATGGACCTGGCCGCACTTTAGGGCCCAAGAGCTCGCGTGCCGCTGTCAGGGACGCTTCTGCGAAGGTGAGTATTTTCACGATCCGGTGTTTTTGAACGCTTTGGAACAGCTTCGGGCCAAAATGGCGCGCCCCTTGGCGATCAATTCCGCCCGTCGATGCGCCGGACACAATCAGGCGGTCGGAGGGGTGCCGGGCTCTTGGCACACTCGGACATTGGCCGTGGATATAGGGGTGACGGGCTGGAGCCTGCCTGCGCGACGCGCGCTGTTGGCGGCATCGAGATCCCTAGGCTTTGGCGGGATCGGCCTGGCGCGGACGTTCTTACATCTGGATCGTCGTCCCTTGCCTGCCTCAAGCCGGGCGGTGGAGTGGACCTATCAGCCGGGAGGGCGCGACCTATGGCGTTAGACGCATTTCCGATTATTGGCCTTTTGGGGGGCTTGAGTGGCTTAGCGGGCGCAGTCGTGAACCGTTTGGTGCCCTTGAGAGAGGATCTGACGGAGTTTAAGGCCAAGCGGCTCCAGCCTCGACATTCGTCTGGCCCGACGGTCCTGATCCTTCGGGCATTGGTGCGTCCGGTCCTGACGATTATGATCTGGGTAATGGTGATGGCGGTGTTTTTCGCCATCCTGGCTCAGGACTGGCCCGAAGATCGGATCAGCGCACTGTTGGCCCCCGTCATCGAAACGCTGAGTTATGCGGCAACGACGGCTATGGCCTGGTGGTTTGCGGATCGCGGCATCCAGAGGCGCAAAGACCCCTGATGGCGAGGCTTAAACCGGATCCGCCAAAGTCTTGTCCGTAGGGGCCGCTTTACGTTGATACTCGGGATCCGCCAATTGCTGTTGTTCGAGCGCCCGATTGATGGCGACACACCATAAGGCGCGAACCGTCTCAAACGCCTCATGTTCGAAATCGACATAGGCCGCATTGGGGACCGACGCGGACAAGCGCGCCCCAAAACCGGGGCTGGGATAGGCGTATTGCCAAAGCCCCATAATGGCGGCGTAGCAGCGACCGGTTGTGGCCCGCGCTGCTTCACCAGAAAGCAAACCCTGGCTGATGTGTTCGATCCGGTCAGCAATGCGGCGCATCAAGGCCACAACACATAGGCGCAGGTTCAAGGCATCTTCGCGCGCCAGCATTTCCGTAAAGCCGCCAATGAGCCGGAACGCAAAATTGATCTGGACCTTATCGA
>JBKBWB010000207.1:0-4081 GCA_046289215.1 Asticcacaulis sp.
AAGGCCCTTTGGGACTTCTGGTGGGGAGATCACGCCTATCTGCGTCTGTTCTTTCCCAATGCCCACTGGGTGGATGACACGCTGGTGCGCACCAACCAGCCCTGGCCGTTCCAGCTGGCCTGGTGGAAAGCGCAAGGGATCCGCACGGTTATCAATCTGCGCGGGGGAACCGTCTCCAGCTTTTACGAGCTGGAAGACGACGCGTGCCGACGCCTCGATCTGACGATGATCAGCTTTATTGTCACCTCGCGCGATGCGCCGAGCCGCGAACAGATCCTTGGAGCCAAGGCCTTGTTCGAACAGATCACCTATCCGGCGCTGATCCATTGTAAGTCCGGGGCCGACCGCGCCGGCCTGATGAGCGTGCTATATCGCCATTTCCACAAGGGCGAACCGATCCGAGTGGCGATGCAGGAGTTGGGCCTGCGGACCTTGCACATGGAGGCCGGCAAGACCGGCGTGCTGGACTATGTCTTCCGTCGCTATCTTGATGAGGCCGAGCCCAAGGGGCTGAGCTTTGAGGATTGGGTGCGCTCGGATGCCTATGATCACGAGGCGATCAAGCGAGACTTCAAGGCCAGCTGGTGGGGGACCCTGCTGACTGAAAAAATCCTGCGCCGCGAGTAATCAGTCGTCCTTCAGATCGCTTTCAAAACGCAGCTTCAGGGCTTCAGCTGTTGCGCGGTCAGGGGTATCAAACACGAGTGTGCGAGCAACCAGCGGTGGGGCCCGATCCGGCTTAAGGCTGAGATAGACGCTGTAGGTTTCCGCGCCATCTGGCCAGCGGTTGGCACGAATTTTCATAGCCTTGAGGTCGCGGCGTCGGAAATGCCGCACAGAACGGCCCCAAAGCTGCCGACGGCGACACAGTATATGGCCACGTTCAAACGCCCATTTGGTGCTGATTGGCATGGCGACAAGCAAGACCAGCAAAAGCGCCGCCATGAGGGTGCAAATCACAATTGCAATCCAGATAGAAGGCCCTGATGCGCCTGAAGCCGGAAGGGCTTCTCCCAGCGCGCTGAGGACAGCGAACGCCATCAGCAAAACCATACTGATCAGCAATCCCCGAACCGGCAAGGAGAGGCCCTGAACCTTGTAAAACTGTGTGTCACGTTCGCTCATGAAGGCACCTTGGCACAAACCTGTTAGAAAATCGTAGCCGGGGCCTTAGTTCTCATAGATTTGGCTTGTGGCGCTTCATAAATGGCAATCACAGTCTGAACTTTGTCTTGGTTGCGCAAATATTTTGTTTCAAGTCAGACATCGGATTGTTTCAAAATAGGGTTAAGTGCGGAGTAAGGGTATTTTCTAAGGTGTTGTTAAACTGTGAGGCGTAATTGGTATTACATCGATAGTACCAATTGTGGGCGAGCGTACAGTGTTCAACAGACCTATCAAACAGTTTGCGATCGGGTTTCGACGGTTCCGTCGGGATCAAAGCGGTGTGTCGGCTGTTGAATTTTCACTGATTTTGCCGGTCTTCATGACCATCATGTTCGCCTCAATTGATCTGGGCGTGCTGATGATGAACATGAACCGCATTCAAAGTTCGTCGAACGTGGCGACGCGATTTTTATCGCTCGGCAGCCTCAAAGCAGCTGATGCGCCTTCATTTTTCCGTGAAGCCACCAAAATTGACGGTCTCGTGGTCAAGAGCACTTGCAAGACGATTGAAGGTCAGAAGTACGCCGAACTGACGGTCACGTCCAAGCCCGCGAAACTGATGGTGACAGGTTTGAATACGCCGTTGTTCAAAAATGATGTGGTCGTACGCTCGATGTTCCTCGTGGATGCCGATCAGGCACCAGACGCGTGCACGGTCGCTTGATTGGAGATTTGACGATGGATTTTTTATCAAACCTCAAATCGTTTTGTCAGGACCAATCCGGGGCTATGGCCCCTATGGGGGCGGCGGCCGTTATGGTCGTCCTTCTGGGCGGGGGGCTGACGGTTGAGGCGACCCGGATGGCCTGGGAGCAGGCGCGGCTTCAGAATGCCGCCGATGCAGCGGCCCTGAGCGCCGCTCAGATGTTGCCAGATCGCACCAAGGCCAGCCCCACGGCGAAATCGGTGATGGAACGCAATGTGGGTAAGGGGCTTTTGCCGGACACTGGGATCGAATACGGCACGTGGGATCCCAAGACGCGAACGTTTACACTGAATTCTCTAAAAACTGAGGCGATCCGCGTGACACCGCGTTACGACAAGGATGCCCAGACAGGGCTCGTCAGCCTGTTTGGCTCGATGAGCGGGGTTGAGACTTATAATCTGAAAGCACAGTCGGTCGCGATCCGTGAGCCGATGACGGCACCGTGCATCTTTTTTGAAACCTGGCGCAACGACTGGGGATCGACCAATTTCGATACGGCCTGTGCGCTTCATGTCAACGGCAAGACCAGCGACGCGTTTGCGCTTCAGGGCGCAATCTATTTTACTGGGCGCACCAAGGCCGATGTCGTCGGCGGGGCCAATTTTACCGATGCTGCGCTCAAGATGGGGGCCAAAGCCAAGGCTCCGGGGCTGAAGCTGGCGGGGGCTCCGGCAAGACCGGCGAATTGCCTCGACAGCAGCGTGACCACGATCACCAATAAGGCACAGACCTTGTCTCCTGGGCGTTACTGCAAGGGCTTGGTTCTCAGCGGTGCGACCGTGACCTTATCGCCGGGCCACTATTTTTTTGATGACGCAATTCAGGCGACGGCAGGGACGAACAGGATCCTTGGCACCGGTGTGACGATCCACTTCAATGACAAGGGCCGTTTCAAGGTTGTCGGCAGCAACCCGTATCTGACCGTTTCGATCAAGGCCCCGACCAATACGGGTGTGGCCATTTATCAGTGGCCCAGTGCCGCCAATCTGACCAACGAGGTCAATGGCTCACTCGATTTCACCGATGGCTTCAGTGGGGGGATCTATCAGCCCAATCAGGATTACAATATCCGGGGATCATTTGCGGCCAAGAATCAGGGGCCGTTGTCGTTGGTCATGCGCAATGTATTGGTCAATCCGGGGGGGGCGACCCACATCTATTCCGATGCGGCCGCCCACATGATTACCGGCAAAGAGGGCAAGGTTGCGCTTGTCAGTTAATGGCCTCAGGAGCGTTGTAATACAAGCGTGCACCACGCGTCGCGGTGAATGCGGCGTTTGACCTTGAAGCCGCGCGACAGATAAGCCGCCTTGACCATCCGTTCTTGAGTGCGCAACAGGCCCGACAAAATCGTCAGCCCGCCCGGCTTGAGGGCGCCCTTGATTTCTTGAGCCAGGCCTATCAACGGTCGCGCCAGAATATTGGCAAACACAAGGTCATAGGGGGCCTTGTCGCGGACCTTGACGTGATTGAGCCCGTTGGCCCAGACAAAGCGGGTGTTGGTCTTGTTGACCTTGGCATTGTCGCGCGAGATTCGCACCGAGACCGCATCAATATCTGTGCCGACGCTATAGCGCGTGCCAGTCCGGGCCGCCGCAATGGCCAAAACCCCGGTGCCCGCGCCGACATCCAGAACGCGATCAAACCGCTTGGCCTTCAACAGATCGTTCAGCGCCTGGAGGCACCCCACTGTTGTACCATGGTGTCCGGTGCCAAAGGCTGCGCCCGCTTCGATGCGCAGATTGACCGCATTGACCGGCGCACGGCCCCGGTCATGCATGCCATAGACGAAAAAGCGTCCCGCCCGCACGGGGGGCAGGCCGGACAGGGCCATGGCCAGCCAATCGGCGTCGGCTAATTTATCGATATTAACCGTCAGGTCACCAAATTCGCCCAAAACTGCTTGCCAGCTCGCCACCTCTTCGTCGCTGACAGGAAAGGCGTCGATGCGCCAGATGCCCCGGTCTTCGTCCTCTTCGAGGATGGAGTAGGTCGCGCCCTCCAGACGTGGATCGAGGTCGGCGCGTTCCGCGGCGGCTTCGGCAGCATCGCGGGGGCCACGGGCAATGATTTGTACGGCGTTGTCTGTCATGGTTTAATCGGTATCCCTTTGCAGAGGGAATAGCGCGCTCAGCGGGTCGGTGCACCCCAGAAATGCGCACACAGGGGTCAAAGATGGTCAAAAAAACGACGGGTACGGATACAGCC
>JBKBWB010000208.1:0-338 GCA_046289215.1 Asticcacaulis sp.
CCTCAATGCCGATCCGGAAATCCACGGCATTCTCGTGCAATTGCCGTTGCCGGCCTCTATCGACAGCCTGCGCGTGCTCGACACCATTGACCCCAACAAGGATGTGGACGGGTTTCATGTGGTCAATGCGGGACGCCTCGCGGTGGGCCTGCCGGGGATGGTGCCCTGTACGCCGCTAGGCTCGCTGATGTTGCTGCAGGACACTCTGCCGTCGCTGGCGGGCCTGCATGCGGTGGTGATTGGTCGGTCCAACATCGTTGGCAAGCCGATGGCCCAGCTGTTGCTGGCGCAAAGCTGCACCGTCACCGTCGCCCATTCGCGCACCCGTGACCTGCCCG
>JBKBWB010000208.1:348-4071 GCA_046289215.1 Asticcacaulis sp.
GATATAGTCGTGGCCGCTGTGGGCCGCCCGGAAATGGTGCGCGGGGACTGGATCAAGCCGGGGGCCACGGTCATCGACGTCGGGATCAACCGCGTGCCGGCCAAGGACCCGGACAAGGCGGCAGCGGGCAAGACCCGCATCGTCGGCGATGTCGCCTTTGACGAAGCGGCCAAGGTCGCCGGGGCCATTACCCCCGTGCCGCGCGGGGTCGGACCGATGACCATCGCCTGCCTTTTGGCCAACACCTATACCGCCGCCTGCCGTACGGCCGGGGTGGATGAAACCTTGCCGGAGTAAGCCATGCACATTGTCATCGTCGGGGCCGGTCATGCGGGGGGCACCTGCGCCGCCCAGCTGCGCCAGAACGGATTTGACGGGGACATTACCCTGATTGGGGCTGAACCCTCGGCCCCCTATCAGCGCCCGCCCCTGTCCAAGGCCTGGCTCAAGGGCGAGGTCGAGGCCGACGCCTTGCTGCTGCGGCCGGAAAGCTTCTATGCCGACCAGCGCATCACCTTGCGGACCGGCACCGAAGTCACGGGGCTCAATCGCATCACCAAGACCCTGACCCTCGCGGACGGGTCATGCCTGGGCTATGACAAGCTCGTGCTGGCGGCAGGGGTGGAAACGCGTCGTCTGACCCTGCCCGGCGGGGACGAGCCGTCGCTGCTCAGCCTTCGGACCGCGGCCGATGCCGACCGGGTGCGCGCGGCCATGGTGCCGGGCCGCCATCTGATCCTGATCGGCGCGGGCTATGTCGGCCTCGAAGTCGCCGCCTCGGCCCGTCAGCTCGGCGTCGAAGTGACCATCATCGAGCGCCAGACCCGGGTGTTGTCGCGGGTGGCCTCGGAAACCCTGTCGCGGTTCTTCCATGACCTGCATCGCCGCCAGGGTGCAGTGATCCTGACCAATGTCGAGGCCAAGGCCATCACCCACCAAGGCCGCCGCGTCGAACTGGCCGACGGGCGCGTGCTCGAAGGCGATGCCATCCTCGTTGGCATCGGCAGCAAGCCGAACAAGATCCTCGCCGAGCAGGCCGGCCTGCCGGTCGCCGACGGGATCATCGTCGACGAGACCGCCCGCACCCTGGACGAAGACGTCTATGCCATCGGCGACTGCACCAACCGCCCGGTGTTCCCCTATGGCGTCCGCCTGCGGCTGGAAAGTGTGCCCAATGCGCTGGAACAGGCCAAACAGGCCGCCGCCGCGATCACCGGCACCAAGGCCCCCGCACCGGAAGTGCCATGGTTCTGGTCCGACCAGTTTGACCGCAAACTCCAGATCGCAGGTCTACCGCTCGATTCCTCGCACCAGATCGTGCGCGGCGACCCGGCCAGTGGCAGCTTCTCGGTCGTGCATGTGCGCGGCCAACAGGTGCGCTGCGTCGAAGCGGTCAATGCCCCCGCCGACTTTATGGGCGGACGGCTGCTGATCGCGGGGGGCCAATTGGTGGACCTCAACCGCCTGGCCGACCCTGACGTGCCCATGAAAGCGGTCCTGGCGGCTTAAAGGGGTGGCCTTGGTTTTCCCCTCCCTGCTTGCGGGGAGGTGCCCCTGCAAGGGGCGGAGGGGGATAGTCCGGAGGTCAAAAAACCACTACCCTTGCGAGCATGAAATTGCCGCGCAAACATCAGTTCGCCAAACGGCTCAGAAAGGCGATGTCGCCCCCTGAAGTCCGGTTATGGCTGCGCCTGCGGCCGCGCACTGGCGGAACGCTGACCTTTCGGCGTCAGCACCCTATCGGCCCCTATGTCCTTGATTTTTATTGTGCCGCAGCAAGCCTTGCCATCGAAGTTGATGGTCTGGAACATACTTACGAAGAAAATCGTAAGCGGGATACGCGACGGGATTCTTGGCTTTTGGCGCATGGGATCTATACACACCGGATCCCCGCCATAGAAATCATGGCCAATGCGGATGAAGCCGCTGAGGGAGTCTTCAGGTTAGCCTTTGAGCGCGCCCTATAGGCCTGAAGCCCCCCTCCGTCACGCCTTCGGCGCGCCACCTCCCCATCGCAAGCGATAGGGAGGAGAAGGTTCACCCTCCTCCCTGTGGCGAAGCCATGGGGAGGTGCCCCGCAAGGGGCGGAGGGGGATTAAACAGCAGGTTAGTCTCCAAGGTGCCTCGATTTGGTGCCGAAGAGCCCCATCCACCGCTTCGCGGTCCCCCCCCCCATGATCCCCACAAAAGGCCGTGAAATTGCGTCCGCCCGCTTGCTCCGGGCGAGGGTTAATCTTAGTTAGAGCCTAGGGTAGGAGAAATTCATCAATGGATAAAATAGTCCCTGACGCGAGACAGGCGCTCGACGGCCTCTTGTTCGATGGCATGACGGTGATGTCCGGCGGCTTTGGCCTGTGCGGCATTCCGGAAAACCTCATTCTGGCGCTGCGCGATGCGGGCACCAAGGGTCTGACGGTCATTTCCAACAACGCCGGGGTCGATGACTTCGGCCTTGGGCTGCTGCTGCAAACCCGCCAGATCCGCAAGATGATCTCGTCCTATGTGGGCGAGAACAAAGAGTTCGAGCGCCAGTTTCTGGCCGGAGAACTGGAGCTGGAATTCAACCCCCAGGGCACGCTGGCCGAGCGCATCCGCGCCGGGGGTGCCGGGATCCCCGCCTTTTTCACCGCCACCGGCGTCGGCACCCTTGTCGCTGAAGGCAAGGAAGTGCGCCGCTTTGGTGAGCGCGACTATGTGATGGAAACCGGCCTGCTGGCGGATCTGTCGATCATCAAGGCCTGGAAGGGCGATGCGCGCGGCAACCTCGTGTTCCGCAAGACGGCCCGCAACTTCAACCCGATGATGGCTACCGCCGGTAAGGTGTGCGTGGCCGAGGTCGAGGAAATCGTGCCGGTCGGATCGCTGGATCCCGACCACATCCACACTCCGGGCATCTATGTGGACCGGATTATCCAGAGCACGTTTGAAAAGCGCATCGAACAGCGCACTGTTCGGGCCAGGGAGGCTTAAGTCATGGCGCGTACGCGGGACCAGCTGGCCGAACGAGCGGCCAAGGAACTACAGGACGGCTTCTACGTGAACCTCGGCATCGGCATTCCGACGCTGGTGGCCAACTATATCCCCGCCGGGATGACGGTCACGCTGCAGTCCGAGAACGGCATGCTGGGCATGGGCCCCTTCCCCACCGAGGACGAAGTCGATGCCGACCTGATCAATGCCGGCAAGCAGACGATCACGGAAATCCCCGAGAGCAGCTATTTCAGCTCCTCGGACAGCTTTGCCATGATCCGGGGCGGTCACATCAATCTGTCGATCCTGGGCGCGATGGAAGTGGCCGAAAACGGCGACATCGCCAACTGGATGATCCCGGGCAAGCTCGTCAAGGGCATGGGCGGGGCCATGGACCTCGTCGCCGGGGTCAAGCGCGTGGTCGTGGTCATGGAGCACGCCAACAAGCATGGCCAGTCCAAGGTGCTCAAGGCCTGCACCCTGCCGCTGACCGGCACGGGTGTGGTCAGCCGGATCATCACCGATCTGTGCACCTTTGACGTCAAGCCGGATGGCTCGGGCCTCGTTCTGATTGAACTGGCCGAGGGCGTCACCCTCGAAGAGGTCGCGTCCAAGACCGAAGCCGCCTATACGGTCGCCCTGTAAGCGACCGAATAAGGACAGTCCGGGGGAAAAGAATCGCCTCGTTGGATTTGCCTTATTCAAATGACATAAAATGCCGCATAATAGCGCGTCTCTCTTCGGAGGGACGCG
>JBKBWB010000209.1:0-4066 GCA_046289215.1 Asticcacaulis sp.
CTGCTGAAGCTGCTCCGGCTGACGCCGCTGCCGCCACCGACGCTGCTGCTGCTGCTTCGACCGAAGCTGCTCCGGCTGCTGACGCTGCTGCTGCTCCGGCCGCTGCTGCTCCGGCTGCTGAAGCTCCGGCTGCTGCTCACTAATCTTACGACCCTCACGGGTTTTAAGACGGAAGGGTCGCCCCAACGGGCGGCCCTTTTGCTTTTTGGGTCTCTTTTGTTTTGAGCCGGTTCCGGCATAAGACCCGATATGAACAGTTTCCCTGATACCTCTCTGCCTGCGGGCGCAACGGACCCTGATCTGGTCTTTGGCGAGGACGGCGCCCCGCGCTCTGGGCGCTTTGGTGACATCTATTTCTCCCTCCAGGACGGTCTGGCGGAAAGTCGCGTGGTCTTTCTTGAGGGATGCGGTCTGCCCGAGCGCTGGCTGGGCCGACAGAGCTTTACCGTGGCGGAGCTGGGTTTCGGGACCGGGCTCAATATCCTGTCCCTGATGACCCTATGGCGGGCGACGCGGCCCAAGGGCGCGCATCTTTCGGTGTTTTCGGTCGAGGGCTTCCCCTTAACCCGGGATCAGGCAGAACAAGCCCTGGCGCGCTTTCCCGATGTGATCGAGGCCCGTGCGGCCTTGCTGGCGCAATGGCCCGCGCCGGTGCCGGGCTTTCAAACGCTCAATTTCCCGGACTGGGGTCTCAGCCTGACCCTTGGGATCGGTCCGGTCGAGGCGGTCCTGAGCGACTGGGCGGGACAGGCGGATGCTTGGTTCCTGGATGGCTTTGCCCCGGCTCAGAACCCGGACATGTGGTCCGAAGCCGTCATGGCTCAGGTCACCGCCCATACGGCACCTGGGGGGCGGCTCGCGACCTTTACCGTGGCGGGGGCTGTGCGTCGGGCACTGTCTGAACAGGGCTTTACTGTCCGAAAGATGCCGGGGTTCGGTCGCAAGCGCGAGCGGCTCGAAGCGGACTTTCCCGGTCAGCCCGCACGGCCGGCCATAGGGGCCACAAATCCGGTGGCCGTGATCGGTAGCGGGATCGCCGGAGCCGCCATCGTTGCCGCCTTGCGCGAAGCCGGCATTGAGTTTGTCACTGTGTTTGATCCTCTCGGCGTTGCGGGCGGGGCGTCGGGTAATCCTGCGGGTCTCGTGACGCCGCGTCTGGATGCCGGGGATGGTCCGGTTTCGGATCTTTACAGCCAGGCGTTCCGCTATGCGGTGGGCACCTATGGGACTTTGTGCCCGGACGTGATCCTGCATCAGGGAACACGCCAGCGTCCGTCGGGTCCCCGGGATCCCGCGCGCTTTGCCAAGATTGCCGACCAGCCGCGCTTTGCGGATGGAGCCGTCCGTCTTGCGCCAGACGGCAGTCTCGATTTGCCCCTGGCGCTTGCGGTGCGACCGGATCGAGTGGTGCCCGCCTTGATGGGGGCGGTCCCCGTTCAGCCGCTGACGGTCACGGGTTTCACCCCCGATGAAGAGGGCTGGAGACTGACAGCCGAAGACGCGGCCGGGACATCTCACACCTGTGGCCCCTTTGCGCATGTTTTCATGGCGGCCGCGATGGGCAGTGCGGCGCTGTGCCCGCTGGGCCTTCGCCCCGTGCGCGGCCAGGTGAGCTGGCAGGCTTGTCCAGACGCCGTGCCCGTCCCGGATCGACCCGAGGCCTGGGGCGGCTATGCCATCCCCTTTGAAGGTCAGATCCTTTATGGCGCGACCCATGATCGTGACCAGACCGGCACAGACGTGACGGATGAGGATCATCGCCGCAATCAGGCAACCCTCGCGGCGGTCTGGCCCGGTTTGTCGGAAACCTTCAGCGCCATGGAGCTGGACGCCGTCCAGGGGCGTGCAGGAGTACGGGCCACGACCCGGGATCACCTGCCGGTTGCCGGGCCGGTGCCGGGGAGGGCGAGGATATCCCTGCTGACCGGTTTGGGTTCGCGCGGGCTGTGCCTGGCTCCTTTGCTGGCTCGCGCGGTGGTTCGTGAAGCCCTCGGTCTCGACAGTGGACTGCCCCGGGCTGTACGGTCGTTTCTCGATCCGAGCCGTGCTGCTGTTCAGGTTTCAGCCCCAGAAATGCCCGATTAACGGCGCTCAATTCGTTCTGTATCTCACTCAGCCGGGAGGCTTCTATGACCGCATCGATGAAAACCCCGATCCGTATCATGGCCCTGACTGCGGGTCTGCTGGCGCTGGGCGTGGGGACGGCCGCGATTTCCAAGGCGTCGGATCCGGCGCCTGCGACATCGGGGGTCATGTCCAAAAAGCCGGAAGGGCGAGCTTGCTTCCATGCCGATCAGGTCAATGGCTTTAACACCATCGACCGCGAGACGGTGATCCTCACCGCCGGGGTGCGCGATCGTTTTCTGGTCAAGGTGATGGGCTATTGCCCGGATCTCGACTCCAGCTTCCAAATCGGCGTTCGCAGCCGGGGCACCAGCTTTGTTTGTGGTGCAGGGGATGCGGATCTGATCGTGCGCGACCCGATTCGCGGCGCCAACGAATGCCGGGTCAGCGAAGTGCGCAAACTGACCGAGGATGAATATAAGGCCCTGACGGAAAAGAAGCCTAAATCCTGAGTCGGGATTGATTTACGCGGCCTGCCGGGCGCTTTTTTCAGCGTCCAGAAGCGCCTGTTTGCGCTCAAGGCCCCAGCGATAGCCGCTTAAGTGACCATCTTGTCGGATCACGCGGTGGCACGGGATGACAATAGCCAAGGCATTGGCTGCACAGGCCCCGGCCACCGCCCGCACCGCGCTGGGTTGACCCAGTCGCGCGGCAATATCGCTGTAGCTGACCGTCTCCCCGGCCGGGATCGTGCGCAGGACCGCCCAGACTCGCTGCTGAAAAGCTGTTCCGCGAATATCGAGCGGCAGGTCAAAGGGGGTTTCTGGAGCTTCGGTCAGGGCCAAAATCCGTCCGAGTGTCTCTGTATAGGCCGGGTCGTCCCCAATCAGCGTGGCGCGGGGAAAGCGGTCTTGAAGATCGCGGACCAGCGCTTCCGGGTCTTCCCCCATCAGGATGGCACAAACTCCGATGCGCGTTGAGGCGGCCAGGACGGACCCTAGTGTCCCGAACCCCACGGCAAAGCGGATCTCTTCGCTTGCCCCACCGCGGCGATAGGTTTGCGGGGTCATCCCCAGAGCCGCCGGGGCCTCGGCATAAAACCGACCGCTGGAGTTATAGCCGGCCTCATAAAGCGCCTCGGTTACGGTCTCGCGCGTCCGTAAAGCGGCCTGAACGCGGCTTCGCCGGTGGGCCACACCATAGGCCTTAGGGGTGATCCCGGTCACAGCCTTGAATTCCCGAAGAAAATGAAAGCGGCTCAGCCCGGCCATACCGGCCAGAAGCGCCAGATCCGGAAGGGTTTCCGCCGCTTCGATCACCCGGCATACGCGGGCGATGCGCTGGCTGCGCGGGTCCGAAGACGCAAGACGAACGGGGGGCTCAGAACGGTCCATGGGCCTTCACTCAACGACGTATGGCCGACTGTGGCAAGGTCTACCCGACACGGCATCCTGTTTCTTGCGGTGTGACGCCTCAAAGCGCTACGTCCTGTCACGAAATACGGTTAGTGCGGACGAGTCTGACCGGCATGAAATAGGACGTTGACGATGCGCCAGAAAACCAGCCCGAAGAATGCCCCTCCTTTGTTGGGGCTATTGGGATTGATCCTGGGTATGACGAGCTTGGCTGAGGCGCATCTGGCCGCCGCCGAGCCTGTGCCTGTTCGGTCTGACCCAAAGGTGAGCCTCGTAGGCTGGGCGTCCTTGGCTCACGATTTCCGAACGCCCGGTCCGACCAGTGGCCAGTTTATCAGCGCCCAGAATGGGGTCCGCCCGCCCTTTATGGACGCCCAGCCGATCCCGGGATTTTCCGCCCTTCGCCGTCTCAAGGATGGCCAGATCTTGGGTCTGCCCGACAATGGCTTTGGCACCAAGGGCAATTCCGGCGACTATGGCCTTGGGCTCTACCGGCTGACGGCGGCGCTGGATGCGGGCCGGGATGGTCAGCCCGGCGCGGTCCACATCAAAGGGTTTATCCCGCTTACGGACCCCCAAGGCTGGCT
>JBKBWB010000210.1:0-4042 GCA_046289215.1 Asticcacaulis sp.
GGCAACGGGTCAGACGCAGGCTATCGGCAAAAAATGCAATCAGTCCACAGCTGCGGTCAGGCGCTCATAGGCGGCCTTGAGCCGGTCGCCGATGGCCCCGGCGGCCTCGCCGATTTCCTTCGCCGATTTGTCGAGCTCGGCCTTGTTGGCGAACTCATGCCATTCGGTGAGCAGGCCTTCGGCCTCGTCCTGGAGGTCTTTGGAGGCCAGATGCGCCTTGACGCGGGCCTCGTCGGCAAAGGTCTTCAGCTTGTCACCCCATTCGGACGCGGACTTGAACAGGTCATCATGTGCAGACATGGACGGCTCCCTCGGTTTGGCGGGACCGCCCCGTCGGCGCTCCCGCCAACACTCATACAGAGTTTCCGGGTGCACTGCACACAGAGCGTTTCGTCGCAGGGTCACATTTCGGTGCAACCCGCGTCGTGCGGGCGCGTTAACGGCAAACTAAAGGAATTCTGGCTTATGGTCAGAGAACAAGTGCGAGGATCTGGCCGCAAGGCCTCACTAACGGGATGCAGTTCTTTGACCGACTTGACGGCCTCTGACCTCAAGACTTTAGCGGATGACACCCCCGAGTCTTCTGCAGATGGGTCTGTAGCCGATGGGATTGGCACGGACGGGTCCGTGGCAACCGCAAGCCGCTCGCGGCGGGGACCGTTCCGTCCGGCGCGTCTGGTCTCCAGTCGCCAGCGCCGGGCCCGGGATCAGGCCGCCCAGTGGTTCATTCTGACTGACCGGGCTTTCATGTCCGGGGTTTTCATTTTTGTCCTGCAATTCGTCACGCCCGGAGGGATCCTAAAGGCTCCATTGGAGGCGGCCCTGCCACTGATCGCAGCGACCCTTTTGCTGGTCAGGCTGATGGCCGGGGTCCGGCTTTACGACTTTGGCCGCCGCGATCGTTATGGGCCACATATGCTGAGGGTGTTGCTGGTGTTTGCCGCCAGCCTCGGCATGGCCTTGGGCCTGGCCATGATCCTGCCTGAGCGTCGCGAAGATCTTGGCGTCGTCATGGTGTGGGCCGCTTGCGCGGCACCCGCTCTGTTTGTCCTGCATACCTTGTGGTGGCTTCGGGTCGAACGCTGGCGGCGCGAAGGGGTTCTGACGCCGAATGTCGTGGTGGTCGGGGCCACCAAACATGCTGCGCGCCTGATTGAGGCAGCGCTGGAACGACGCGACATCAATATTCTCGGTATTTTTGATGACCGATTGGCGCGATCACCCGACGCCGTGGTTGGGGTGCCGGTGCTGGGCGACACAGAGGCCTTGCTCAGCCACAAGATCACGCCCTTTGTCGACAAGGTAGTCGTTGCGCTTGATCCCAGCGCCCGCACCCGCATGAACCAGATCCTCGACCGTCTGCGCGCGCTCCCCAACGAGGTGGCGCTGCTCGTCGACCTTGAGACCGAAACCAGCCGCGCGACGGCCCTGACCCGAGTCTCGGATCTGTCACTCGCCTCGGTGCATGGCCAGACTGGCGATCAGGCCCGCGCCTTCAGCAAGCGCCTGCTCGACCTCGGCGTTGGCAGCTTGGCCCTGCTGCTGTTCAGCCCCGTCATGCTGTTGGTAGCGCTGCTGATCAAGCTCGACAGCCCTGGGCCGGTGTTTTTCCGACAACGCCGCCACGGCTTTAATAACGAAGAGATCCGGGTGTGGAAATTCCGCTCCATGCGCACGGAAATGGCCGATGCCAAGGCCGAGCGACAAGTGACCAAGGATGACGATCGCGTCACCCGTATTGGCCGCTTTATCCGCAAGACCAGCCTTGATGAGCTGCCGCAACTGTTCAATGTGCTCAAGGGCGAGATGTCGCTGGTCGGCCCCCGCCCCCACGCCATCGGCATGAAAACCGGCCCCGCCGAGTCCGCGCGCCTTGTGGCGGAATATGCCTGGCGGCACCGGATCAAGCCGGGCATGACCGGCTGGGCGGCGGTGAATGGGTCGCGCGGGCCGCTGCATACCGCCGAAGATGTGCGTACCCGGATCAAGCTCGACATCGACTATATCGACCGCCAATCGATCTGGTTTGATCTCTATATCATGGCCATTACGGTGCCGTGCCTGCTGGGCGATCGGGACGCGATCCGCTGATGTTCAAGCGTGGCCTGATCGGCTATTTGCCCGCCAATCTGATCCAGGGCGGGATCGGGTTTCTGACCCTGATCGTCTTTACCCGGGTGCTCTCGCCCGAGGCCTATGGCCACTATGCCCTGGCCTTTGGGGTCACGAGCTTTGTCCATACGCTTGGCTTTACATGGCTTGAGGCCGCCATGGCGCGGTTCTGGGCCGGGGCATCGCGCGATGACGGCGAAACCGGGGTGCTCTATGGCACGCTCTATCGGACCTTTGCGGCGCTGGCCGTAGGGTTTGCAGTCTTAAGCACCTTAGCCTTATGGCTGATCCCGTTAAGCCATGATCTCAAGCTGGCGGTCGGCGCGGGCCTTGCCTCCGTGGTCTTACGCGTGCTGCTCAAGCTGGTGCAGGAACAGCGCCGGGCCGCGGGCCGCGTCCTGCCCGCCTCAATGATTGATAGCATCCTGACCCTCGCCGGGTTTGGCTTTGGCGTGGCTCTGGCCTTGGCGGGTCTGGGCGGCAGCGCGCCCTTGCTGGGGGTGCTGCTGGGCTGCGCAATCTGCTTGCCGTTTGTGCTCAAGGAGGATCTGAAGATCGCAGTGGCGGGACGGTTCGACGCGGGCGCACTGCGCACCTACGCCGCCTATGGCTTTCCGATTGCCGGTTCGCTGATCCTGACGCTGGGCCTCTATACGCTCGACCGGTTTCTGATCGCCGGGTTTCTCGACGCCGCCAGTGTCGGGGCCTATCATGCGGGCTATAGCCTCGCCTCGCGCAGTCTGGATGTTGTGTTCCTGTGGATTGGCGCAGCGGGCGGGCCGGCGCTGGTCGCAGCCTTTGAACAAGACGGCCCGGACGGGCTGAAACAGGCCGCTCGCACGCAGTTTGAGACCATGCTGTTCCTCACCGCCCCGGGCGCTGTGGGACTGATGTTGGTCAGCGGCCCTCTATGCGACTTGATGCTGGGGCCAGACCTGCGCGAGGCCGCCAAGAGCGTCACCCCGCTGATCGTGCTGGGGGCCTTTGCCTCGGGCCTGACCACCTATTATTTCCATCAGGCCTTTACCCTGGCTCGTAAGACCCGGATCCTGATGGTGGCGATGGTCATCCCTGCGCTTGCCAATCTAGGCCTGAATCTGCTGTTGATTCCGCTGCTTGGTTTACCCGGTGCGGCTCTGGCGACGAGTCTGAGTTTCCTGATGGGCCTGATCGCCAGCCTTTGGCTCGGTCGGCGCTTTGCCACTGCCCTGCCCCTGTGTCCGATGGCGGTGATCAAGACCGCTCTGGCCTGTGCCGTCATGGCGGGATTTGTCGTGCTGTTGCCCGCCTGGGGCGGATGGGCGGAGTTGCTCCTCAAAGGCCTATGCGGCGGCCTGGTCTATGCTTTCATGACCCTGTGGCTTGACCTCAACGGCTTGCGGTCGAACGGCTTACAGTTTGTCAAAGATTTCCGCGCTAAAAGGGCCTCATGACCGATCCCCGCCTCAACGATAGCCCCGCCTTTGCCACCGCCGAACCCGAACTCTCGGTCCTGATCCCGTTCTTGCGTGACAATCCGGCGGAGCTCTTGACCGTGCTCGACGAAGAGGCCCCGAGCCTCGCCGGACAGGCCGAGCTGATCCTGCTTGACGATGGCACCAACGATCCCGCCTTAACCGAGGCGCTGGCGGCCCAAATTGCGCGTCTGCGCTTGCCGGTGCGGCTGATTAGCCTTAGTGAAAACGAAGGCCGCGCCAAGGGCCGCAACCGCCTAGCCAGTCAGGCCCGAGGCCGAAGCTACCTGTTCCTCGACAGCGACATGATGCCCGACACTCCGGACTTTCTCGGGGGGTGGCTGCATCTGATCACGACCCAGAACCCAGCCGTGGCCTTTGGCGGCTTCTCGCTCAAACATGCCCCGACCGAACCCGTGTTTGCCGTGCACCGGGCCATGGCCCTGCGCTCCGAATGCCTGCCCTGTACAGTGCGC
>JBKBWB010000211.1:0-4039 GCA_046289215.1 Asticcacaulis sp.
TCACATCATCAGGCCGCTCAAACACGGTGACACAGGCGCTGAGCCCAAGCGCGAGGCCGAGCACAGCCCCGGCCGCGGACAAGCGGCGAACCGTTGGCATTGATACCGTCATCATTCACGCACCTTTCGTTCTTCGGCCGGGCCTTTGTTGATCAGGGTCTGCGGGCTGGACCGGGCCTCTTCGGCCAAGCGCTCCATCGACTGAGCCGCACGATTGAGATTGACCACCGAGGCCTTTAACTCCGGCAAGGCATTGTCATTAAAGTCTTCAATCGGCGCTTCGAGCTTGGTCGTGATCCGCCGTACATCCTTGGCTGCCGCCTCGATCTCAGCGGAAGCCTTGTTGATCTTTTCCATGGTCTGAGGCGCATCGCCCTCAACCAGTTCACGGGTGGTGGCCGAGAGTTTCTTGATCTCTTCGGCCGCATCGGCGGCGTTGGTCAGAGCCCGTTCCGCTTCGGCCAGCAACTGCTGACGCTCCTTAAGCTGAGTGGTGATCGACTCCACATTCTCAAGGCTGCGAGAAAAGGAGCGGATATTCTCATCCGACAGAACCTTGTTGACTTGGGTCATGGCTTCAAGCGCCCGGTCCAGAACGCTGCCCCCGCCCTGAAGCAGCTCTGTCAGGGCACTGGGCATGGTCGGGATGATCGGGATCCGGTTCTTGGGAGTCATCTCTTTCAGCAACGGCGCCCGATAGCTGCCCGGGGTAATCTGGATGTAATTGATCCCTGTAATCCCCTGCGGCTCAAGCTGGGCGCGCGAGTCCGTCCGCACCGGCGTGCCGCCCTCCAGTTCGACGGTGGCAATCACCTGGGCGGTATTGACCGCCCCGAGACGAAGCTCGGTCACCTTGCCGACCCGGATGCCGTTAAAATGCACTTCGCCGCCTTCGGACAGACCGCGCACAGGGTTGTCGAACACCACCTCATAGACGTCATATTTCTGGTCGAGTTGCATCCGGCCTAGCCAGAAGGCAAAAGCCGCCAGACCGATGATCAGCATCAGTGTGACCAGCCCCACAGCGGTGTAATGGGCGTTGCGCTCCATTATCGCACTCCTTGTCGTGCGGCCCGCCCCCGGGGGCCCAGAAAATACTCGCGGATCCACGGATGGTCCGACTGTTCCAACGTCTGGGGTGGGGCCATGGCCACCACCCGCTTATCGGCCAGAACGGCGATCTGATCACAGACAGCATAAAGACTATCCAGATCATGGGTAATCATAAACACGGTCAGGCCTAGGCTAGACACCAGATCACGCAACAGCTCATCAAACGCCGCTGCGCCAATGGGATCCAGTCCGGCCGTGGGCTCATCCAGAAACAAGAGCTCCGGATCCATAGCCAGAGCCCGGGCCAGCGCCGCCCGCTTGATCATGCCGCCCGACAACTCCGCCGGTTTCAGCCGACCAGCATCAACTGGCAAGCCCGACAAAACGATCTTGAGATCCGCAATCTCATCGGCATCCGAAGGGGATAAGTGCGCGTGCTCGATCAAGGGCGCGGCCACATTCTCGCGAACCGTCAGATTGGAAAACAGGGCCCCGCTCTGGAACATCACCCCCCAGCGCCGCTCGATGCTGCGCCGGGTCTTGCCGGACACTTTCGACAGATCTTGGCCAAACACTTCGATCGTGCCGCCTTGAGCATCTCGAAGGCCGATGATGGTGTTGAGCAGCACGCTTTTTCCCGAGCCAGAGCCGCCAACCACGCCGGTGATTTGCCCACGCGGTAGGGTCAGGTCGAGCTGATCGTGGATGACCCGTTTGCCAAAACGATTGACCAGCCCACGCACCCGTACCGGGGCATCGCTTTGGTCTGCAATCACAGGATTGTAGGGTTCGATCTGGGTCACATCACATCCCCAGTTCCAGGAAGATCAGGGCGAACACCGCATCAAGGAAGATGATGGCAAAGATTGCCTGCACCACCGCGCTTGTAACCTTGCGCCCTAGGGTTTCGACATCGCCGGTGACTGTCAAACCCATACGGCAGCCAATCGAGGCTACCACCGCCGCAAACACGGGCGTCTTGATCATGCCGACAATGAAGTGATCAAAACTGACATTGGCGACCATCCGCTGGAGGAAAAAGGCCGGAGTCAGATCAAGTTTAACCCACGCGACCAGCAGCCCCCCACCGAGCCCGGCGAGAATTCCCGCAAACACCAGCAGCGGCGACAACAGGATCAGCGCCAGCATGCGCGGCAGCACCAGCGCTTCAAACGGGTCCACGCCCATGACGCGCATGGCATTGACTTCTTGGTTCATCTTCATCGCGCCGATTTCCGCGGCAAAGCTGGACGCCGAGCGCCCAGCCAACAGAACCGAGGTGATCAGTACGGCAAATTCCCGGGTTACCGAGACCCCAATCATTTCCACGGTAAATACCGCAGCGCCGAACTGCAGCAGTTGATCGGCGCTCAAAAAGGCCACCACCGCCCCGACAAAAAAATTGGTGGTGATGATGATCGGCAAGGCATCCAGACCCGCCCGTTCCGCGAGGCTGAACAGTGCGGCATAGCGGATCTTGTGCGGGGCCATCAGACTGCGCAGCAGGGTTGAAACCACGGCCCCGAAAAATGCCAATTGCCCGCCGATCTCGTTGACCACATCCATGGTCCCGCGACCTAGCTTTTGCAGCGTGCGGGTGACGAGATCGCCCTTGGGCCGCTTTTTGACGTTCCAGGCTCGGCTGCCCTTGGCCTTGATCACCAGATCAACCACTTGACGCGCCTCTGGGCGGTCAGCAAAAAAATCTTCGGGCGCATTAGGCCCAAGCGCCCTCAGCAAAGCGTAGGCGCCAGCAGTATCCAAGCGGCCAACAGCGTGCCAGTTGACTGCATCGACCATCTGACGCTGCAATGCGGTGCGCAGTCGTGACATACACGGGCCAAGCTGATCCGCCGTCCAGTCCCCGCTAAGGCGCAGCGTCCGTGTTCCGTCCTTCGCGTCTATGCTGAAACCTGCGCGGCTCATGCCTTGTTCGATTCCCGTTGGCTACAAGCGTTATTTAGACATGAAACAGACAGGGTTAACGCCTCCTGATCTGTTCACGGCTTTTTTTTGAGCGGCGTGACTGAAAAACACGTCCAGAACATGGCAAGTGCCCGAATATTGACCGATATGCGACAAAAAGGAAAAACCTTCCTTTTATGATTGCGAACCGTTCTCACGCATGGCATGACACGATCCTTGTTTTGCCAAAGTCCGTTTGGAGTCCTGATGCTGAAGTCCCTGTCAATCGCAGCCGTTTCGGTTCTGGCCCTGGGCCTTAGCGCCTGTTCGCAGCCCTCGGGTCAAGATGCGGCCCCCAAGGCCACGAACGGGGTCATCAATCTCTACACGGCGCGGCATTACGATGCCGACGAAAAGATCTATGCCGCCTTCACCAAGGCCACCGGCATTGAAGTGCGCCGCCTTGAAATGAAACCGGACCAGCTGATCGAAAAAATGAAGGCTGAAGCCGACGCCAGCCCGGCAGATGTGATCCTGATGGCCGATGCCGGGGCTCTGTGGCGGGCGGAGAATGCGGGCCTGCTCCAGCCGGTGACGTCAGAAGTCCTGACGGCCAAGATCCCCGAAGCCCAGCGCGATCCGACAGGCCTGTGGTTTGGCTTTTCCAAACGCGCCCGGGTGATCGTCTATGACACCAACAAGGTGAAGCCCGAAGAGGTCGCCACCTATGAGTCCCTCGCCTCACCCCGCTTCAAGGGCAAGGTCTGTGTGCGCTCATCGGATAACGTCTATAACCTGTCGATCATGGCCGCGATGATTGAGCACTGGGGCCCGGCCAAGGCTGAGCAATGGGCGCGTGGCGTCGTCGCCAACATGGCCCGCCAGCCCGAAGGCGGCGACACCGACCAGATTCGCGCCGTGGCCGCTGGGGTCTGTGAAGTTGCCCTCAGCAACACCTACTATTACCTGCGGATCGCCGACTCCAAGGACGCCAAGGACGTGGATGTGATCGCCAAGACCAAACTGGCCTTCCCCGCTTTTGAGGGCAAGGGCACGCACGTCAACATCTCGGGCGGCGCCG
>JBKBWB010000212.1:0-4030 GCA_046289215.1 Asticcacaulis sp.
CGTTCACCCCAAACGACAAGGTTCCTGGCACATCACCGACGCGCGACACGGCCGCGATCCAGGCGGCAATAGCCCCCTTCATGTCCACGGCTCCGCGCCCGATCAGCACCCCGTCGCGGATCTCCGCCGCAAATGGATCCCGAGTCCAGGCTTCGGCAGCCCCCTCTGGCACCACATCCGTGTGTCCGGCAAAACAGAGATTGGGCCCCGTCGTGCCCCGCTTGGCATAGAGATTTTCGATAATATCAAACGGCATACGACGGCAGGAAAAGCCGAGAGACGTCAGGGCCTGCTCCACCACATCCATCGCCCCGGCATCGACAGGGGTTACAGAGGGGCGGCGGATCAAGGCCTGGGTCAACGCGACAGGATCAAAAGTCATCGGGGTATCCGAAACGGGGTAAATACAGGTACACGTCTGTTCTGCCATGGTCCGATGGGCGGCACTACCCCTTTACCCGGCCCTGATCCTGTTTTGACAGCATCAAAAAACGGAGTTCGTCATGCCGAAGATTGATCTAAGCGATTGCCCGACCGTCACGGGGACAAGATATCCAGAGCCCTATCGCGAACCGTGCATAAACCGCACCAAATGGCGCCTTGGGGATGCCGTGGGCCTGACCCAGTTTGGGGTCAATCTTCTACATCTTGAGCCCGGGAGTTGGTCCGCCCAGCGTCACTGGCATGAACGCGAAGACGAGTTCATTCTGGTGCTGGAGGGAGAGGTCATGCTGGTCGAGGATGGCGGCGAAACCCTGCTCAAGGCGGGGGACTATGCCGGGTTCAAGGCCGGTATACCCAATGGCCATCACCTGTGTAACCGCAGTGAAGAGCGGGCCGTCATCCTTGAGGTTGGCACGCGGTCCAGTGAGCGGGAAATCGCCCATTATCCGGACATCGATATGCTGTATGACTCGGCGATACCGGGCTTTGTCCGCAAAAATGGCCAACCGTTCTGACCGGACGATTCAAGCCTCCTGACCAGAAAGACACCCTGTTGACCACCCCTTTTTCGATCCCGGCCTTTCGGCGTTACTGGCTGGCCCGGTGCCTGTCTGTTCTAGGCTATGCGTCGCAAAGCGCGGTGCTGGGCTGGCAAGTGTACGCAGTGGCCCGACAGAATGCCGGAGTGGCTGAGTCCGCGCTGTATGTGGGCTTGATCGGGCTGGCGCAGTTTCTGGCCATGTTCCTTCTGACCTTACCGGCGGGAGAGGTTGCGGATCGGTATGACCGCAAGCGAGTAGCCGGGCTCGCTCTGGCCGCCGAAGTCATCCTTGCGGGGGCTTTCCTGCTACTCGCGTTTGTCAACAGCCCGCCCTTCTGGGCCTTATTCCTGCTCAGTATGGGCCTTGGGGCGGCACGCGCTTTTCTGGCCCCAGCCAGCCAGGCTATTGGCCCAATGATTGTACCGCGCGAGCTGTTGCCCAAGGCCATCGCCGTCAATTCTCTCGCCTTTCAGGCCGGGGCGATTATCGGCCCGGCGCTCGGAGGCACACTCGTCGCCCTCAGCCTGCCCCTCGCCTATGGGATCAGCCTTGTGCTGATGCTGATCGCCACGGTTCTGGTGTTGACGCTCGACGCCGATACCCGCCCCGAACCCCAGAGTGGGTCGCGACTGGCCCTGATCAAGGAAGGGCTCGTCTATGTCTGGCGTACCAAGATCATCTTTGGCGCGCTGTCACTGGATCTGGCGGCGGTGCTGCTCGGGGGCGCAACGGCTTTGCTACCTGTGTTTGCCAGAGACATTTTGCATGTGGGTCCCGACGGGTTCGGCCTGCTACGCGCCGCACCCGCTGCCGGAGCCATGGTGACTGCGCTTTTGTTGGCCCGCTCCCCCATCCGCCGCCATGCCGGGCCGTGGATGTTCGGCTCCGTCGCCGTGTTTGCCGGGATGACCCTCGTGTTTGGCCTGTCAGAGATCTTTTGGGTCTCCGTCTTTGCCCTCGCCGCGCTTGGGGCCGCCGACATGGTCAGCGTCTATGTGCGCTCGACCCTGGTCCAGATCGTCACCCCCGATGCCATGCGGGGTCGTGTGGGATCTGTGTCATATCTGTTTATTGGTGCCTCCAACGAATTAGGAGAGTTTGAGAGCGGGGTCGCGGCGCGCCTGTTGGGGCCTGTCGGGGCTGCGGTCTTTGGCGGGGTTGGGGCTTTGATGGTCACAGGGCTCTGGGCCTGGTGGTTTCCAAGTTTACGCAAGGTCGACACCCTGGGCTGAATTTAAAAATCACACTCAGCTTATACGGTGAGACTTTGATGCAACATTATTTTACATTATCATTGATCATGTTTAATGATCTCTAAAAAACCCAACCCAATAAAATTCCGTCACAAAACTGCATAAAGCCTGTCGCGCTCCCCCCCTATGGCGTCCGCATCATGACTTCAACAAGGGGATAGCGTGATGAAATCTTACCTTCTTAACGGGACGGCTCTCCTCGCCGCTCTGTTCGCTGTGCCGGCGATGGCCGACACCACCAAGGCTCCGGAAGCCCCGGTTGCCGCCGACGTCCAGGAAGTGGTCGTCTATGGTCAGGGCCAGAGCCGTCAGGTTCAGGCGCTGAAAGAAGCCGATCTGGCTCTGTCGGTCCCGGGCACCAGCCCGCTGAAGGCGCTCGACAAGCTGCCGGGCGTGAGCTTCCAATCGGCCGATCCGTTCGGCGCCTATGAGTGGTCGACCCGTATCTCGGTTCGCGGCTTCAACCAGAACCAACTGGGCTTCACCCTCGACGGCGTGCCGCTCGGCGACATGAGCTACGGCAACCACAACGGTCTGCACATCTCGCGCGCCATCATCAGCGAAAACCTGGGCCGCGCTGAGCTGTCGCAAGGCGCCGGTTCGCTGGAAACCGCCTCGACCTCGAACCTCGGCGGCACGCTGAAGTTCACCTCGCTGGCCCCGCTCGACGTCATGGGCGGCACCCTCGCCGCGACCTATGGCTCGGACAAGGCCCATCGCGTGTTTGGCCGTTTTGAGACTGGCAAACTCGACAACCTTGGTGGCCTGCGTGCGACCCTGTCGGTCATGGACGCCAAGACCGACAAGTGGAAAGGCGGCAGCGAGCAGAAGCAGCGCCAGTACAACGCCAAGGCCGTGCTGCCGATCGGCGAAGGTGACCTGACCGGCTTCTTCAACCGCTCTGAGCGCCGTGAACAAGACTACCAGGACATGTCGTTCGAGATGCTGAACCGTCTCGGCCGCAACTGGGACAACACCATTCCGAACTATGCTCTGGCGATCGCCGCCGCTGATGCCTATCAACGTGGAACTGCCCTTCCGGCCCCGTTCAAGACCGTTGACGACGCTTACTATTATGGCGCTGGTGTCCGTGACGATAACCTCTATGGCCTGAGCCTGAACCTGCCGGTCGTTGAAAACCTGACCTTCAAGGGTTCGGTCTACGGCCACAACAACAAGGGTCAAGGCCTGTGGGCGACCCCGTACGTGGCTTCGCCGGGTTATGACCCCAAAGTTGTCTCGAACGTAGCGCCGCTGTCGATCCGCACCACCGAATATAAGGTTGACCGTCTCGGCGGTATGGCCAGCCTGACCTACGTCTACGGCGACCACGAGATCTCGGGTGGCTTCTGGATCGAAAAGAACGAGTTCGAACAAGCGCGTCGTTTCTATGCTGAAACCCGCAACGCCCCGTCGCGTAACTCGCTGGACTTCCAGTCGAACCCGTTCTTCACGCAGTGGGAATATGGCTTCGAAACCAGCACCCTGCAGGCCTATGTCCAGGACGTCTGGACCGTTAACGATGCCTTGAAAGTCAACTTCGGCTTCAAGGCCCTGAAGGTTGAAAACAAGGTCAAAACGATCGCTGGCACGGCTCTGAATGGCAAGATCCAGTCGGAAGACAGCTTCCTGCCGCAGGTGGGGGCCGTCTATACGGTCAATGACAACCTTGAACTGTTCGGCTCCTATACCGAAAACATGGCCGCTTACGTGTCAGCAGCGACCGCAGGTCCGTTCTCTTCGCAGAATGCCAACGTGTTCGCCGAAGTTAAAAAAGGCCTGAAGCCGGAA
>JBKBWB010000213.1:0-3975 GCA_046289215.1 Asticcacaulis sp.
ACCTTCGTTGCTCGTCTTGCCCTCAGCCAGAGTTTCACCATTTGTGGCCACGAGCGCTACGCGCACACCCCCCATGGGCCGCGCGGATTTCAGGCTGCGAACGGTGACATCCAACCCTTGCGACCCGGAGTAAGTGGCCAAGGCCATATCGGTGAACAGGATCCAGCGACGGGCCTGGGCGGGCGAGGTCTGTTCCTGGTCCTGATTGCCGCGACCGCCGGACGCGTCGCGAACCTTGACCACATACGCTCCAGCGCGCAGCTCTTTCAGCACCGAACCCAGCGGGAAGACGGTCGTGACACGCTGACCGGCGGCGCCACGAACCGGCACATCGCCTTTCCAGATGACGCGACCTTCGCCATTGGGACTGTCTTCGCCCCAACTGTAGTCATATTCCCCTTCGGCGGTCGGAGCCGGGGCGCTGAGCGAACGGCGGACCAAGTTACGGTCCGGCACCCGCCAGACTTCGACGGCCAGTGCCGAGACATTGACGGTCTCAATGGCCACACCATCGGCTTCTTCGCGCGGCAGGATCACGCCTTCGCCAGCAAATCCGACATAAGGCGGCTTTTCACCAAAGGTAAAATCGATGTCGGCATTGGCCGCCAGAACGTCCTTGCCCCGGCCCGGAAGGCCCTTCAGCAGGGTTACCCGGCGATCGATAAACCCTAGCCCCCGGATACACAGTTCCGAGTCGCGCGCCGTCACGGCAATCGCTTGGTCCGGTTCCGGATTCACGAGCACATAGTCGCCATAGCTCTTGTCCGGATCGAGCGGGCGGGAAAATTCAATACAGGCGGCCGCACTGGCGCCGCTCGTATCCACCCGGTGACGCCAGACCGCAAAGCCGTCCGGTTTGGGCAGGCCAGCACGCGGTGCGTTTTTGTCCCGTGGTTTGCCAAACAGATTGCTGAGGCTTTCGACGACCGCTACGCCTTCGCCTGCGGGCGCACGGGTTTTCCCGCCTTCAGTGGCCTTGGCCGCCAGAAACCCGAAACAGAACCCGGCCACGAGAATCCCGGCCGCTCCGGCCAGCACTTTGCGATTGTTCAGCCAGTCCATCTTTGCCCCTCTCATCTGCAATCAGATGACCCCGTCGTCGGACGGCATCTCAAGAACCACCATCCGACATTTCGTAGGGTTTACCATATCTTGTCCACACACGTCTGTGGGAAAAACTCTGCACAATGCGAGCAAAGCTGATAAAGGTTTGCAACTTTTCAGTTTGTGATTCGGGCGCACTGGCCTTGGCGGATCTCTCTCGCGTTTTGGCGCTGATCGTGGATGACAACCACTATATGCGCACTATTGTCTCGGCGATGCTCCGCTCGTTGGGGATCACCAATATCCGCGAGGCCAGTGACGGGGCTGAGGCCATGGAAATGGTGCGCGATTGGCGTCCCGATGTGATCCTTTGTGACATTGTCATGGAACATCTGGACGGCATTGAGTTTACGCGACTGATCCGGACGGCGTCTGACAGTCCCCACCCTTATGTCCCTATCATCATGATCACAGGCCATACGGACCGTGACAAGGTGATTGCGGCGCGCGATGCCGGGGTGAATGAGTTGATTGCCAAACCCTTGACGGCGCGGGCCTTGATCGACCGCCTTAAAGCTGTGCTGGACTCCGACCGTCCTTGGGTTAAGTCGCCCGTCTATACGGGGCCATGTCGCCGTCGGCGCAAAATCGTCGACTACGACGGGCCGCGCCGACGGGCCAGCGACAAAAACGACCAGACCCTTCCAGAGGTGAATACTGAGGGCGACATCGATACGGTTTCGGTCTAAAACGCGCTCATGAATGCGACTGATCAATCCAGTTTCGGTTTTCGTGATGTTCCGGCTCAGGAAAAAGTCGCGCTGGTGCGCGGCGTATTTGAGCGGGTTGCGTCTCGTTATGACCTGATGAATGACCTGATGTCCGCGGGGGTGCACCACCTCTGGAAAGACGCCATGGTCGCCCGCCTCAATCCGCAACCCGGTGAACAGATTGTCGATCTGGCCGGGGGAACTGGCGACATTGCCCGCCGTATTTTGGAAATGGCCGATGGCGCCCGGGCGCGTCGCGGGGGCCGGGCCACGACCGTCACCTTGATCGACTATAACGCTGAAATGATCCGCGCTGGGCGAGCAAAGCCTTACACGGCATCTCTTAGCTGGGCCGTTGGCGATGCTATGGCCCTGCCGCTGCCTGATGGCTCTCAGGATGCCCTGACGATTGCGTTTGGGATCCGCAATGTCGCGGATGTGCAAAAGGCGCTCTTCGAAGCGCGCCGGGTTCTGAAGCCGGGCGGTCGGTTCTTGTGCCTAGAGTTTTCCCGACCCCCGACGGCTATGATCCGGGCGGCCTATGATGCCTATTCCTTCAACGTCATACCCCCGTTGGGCGGGCTGGTGACACAGGACCGTGAGTCCTATCAATATCTGGTCGAAAGCATTCGCCGGTTCCCAGACCAGGATTCCTTTGCGGACATGATGCGCACCGCTGGGTTTCAGCAGGTCAGCTACAGCAATTTTAGCGCCGGGGTTGCCGCTCTCCACATCGGCTGGGCGTTCTAAACCATGGGCTTTCGGCTATTTGCCGCGCTGCGTCTGATGGCTGCGGGATGGGTTCTGGTTCGAGCGGATGCTTTGTTGCCGCGCGAGCTGGATCCTGTGCTGCCGCCGACTCTGCGGGCCCTTGCAAAGGCTTTGCGTTTGTTGAGCGGCCCTCAAGCGCGGCGAGGACGGCCCGGTGAGCGATTGGGGCGGGCCTTCGAGCAACTGGGACCCGCAGCGATTAAGCTCGGCCAATTGTTATCGACGCGCGCTGACATTTTTGGCGACGTCTTTGCCGAAGACCTCAGCCGCTTGAAAGACCAGCTGCCGCCGTTCCCGACCGAGGTGGCGCGGGCCGAAATTGAAAAGGCCCTGGCCCGTCCTTTATCGGATTTGGTGACAGAGTTTGGCCCCCCCATCGGGGCCGCTTCGATTGCCCAGGCGCACCCCGCGACCCTGTTGGATGGCCGAAAGATTGCGATCAAAGTTCTTCGGCCCGGGATAGAGCAGCGCATACAGGCCGACTGTGACACGCTGCAGCTGGCGGCGCGCCTCGTCTACCGCCTGATCCCCGTGGCGCGGCGACTTGAGCCCGAAGCCTTTGCCGCGACGGTCTCGCGCTCGCTGGAGCTGGAAGTGGATCTCCGGCTCGAAGCCTCAGCCGCCGATGAGCTGGGTCAGGTTATGGCCCGCGATCCCTATATGCGCGCCCCAAAGGTGGTTTGGCCTCTGGTTGCGCGTCGTACGCTGGCGCTGGAATGGGCCGAAGGGGTGCCGCTGGGGCGCTCTGAGGCCTTAGAGCAGCCGGGGCTCGACCGGCAACGCTTGGCCGATAATCTGATCCGGGCCTTCCTCAGCCAGGCGCTCGATCACGGGGTATTTCACGCCGATCTGCATGAGGGCAATCTGTTCTGTAGTGCGCCAGACCGGCTGATGGCGGTCGATTATGGGATTGTCGGACGTCTTGGCCCCGATGAGCGCCGCTATCTGGCGGAAATGCTCTGGGGCTTCTTGCGCCGCGACTACAAGCGCGTCGCCGAAGTCCATTTCGAGGCGGGCTATGTTCCCGGCCACCACGATGTCGACAGTTTCGCCCAGGCGCTTCGCGCGGTTGGCGAGCCGGTCCTGGGCCGTTCGGCCAAGGATGTGTCCATGGGTCGGTTGTTGTCGCAATTGTTTGAAATCACGGCCCTCTTTGACATGCATCTGCGGCCTGAACTGGTGCTGCTGCAAAAAACCATGGTGACCGTTGAAGGGGTGGCGCGGCGGATCTATGCCGATCATGACCTGTGGGGTGCGGCGGAACCGGTAGTGAAGCGCTGGATCTCCCGAGAACTGTCCCCAACGGCCCAAGTGGTTCGGACCTTTAAAGACCTGCGTCACCTTCTGGCTCGGGCGGCCAGAGACCAAAGACAAGGCCTTCATTCGGTTG
>JBKBWB010000214.1:0-3972 GCA_046289215.1 Asticcacaulis sp.
TTGGGGAAATCCGGATCGTAATCCAGATCCCCGAAATCGGCGGTCAGATCCCAAGCGGCAAAGTCCAGCGCTTCTTCTGGGTCCGTGAGCGCCAGTTCGCTGACGGTCTGCCGCCGAATGGAGACCCCGGCCTTATGGGTGCTGTCGGGATCACCAGTCAGCAAAGGGTGCCAGAGCGGCAAATCCTTGCCCTCATGCAAACGTCGATAGGCACAGGATCGGGGCATCCATTCCAACGCCTCGATGTTGTGCGGCGTCAACTTGATACAGTCCGGGACGGTCTTCTTGCGATTGGCATAGTCCGAGCAACGGCACGTCTGAGGATCAAACAGGCGGCAATGCACCCGGGTCGGAATCACCTCGCCCGTCTCTTCATCCTCGAAGCGGATGACACAGCAAAGGCCGCAGCCATCACAGAGGCTTTCCCACTCCTTGGCCGTCATTTCGACCAGGGTCTTTGTTTCCCAAAACGGTTTTTTCACGCACGCATCCTGCACCGGGCCCGTTAGGTCCATAAACGGGGTCAAGTCCGAACCGGTACCACAGGCCTGCACAAGGGTCGATGCGAGGTCTCAAGACGCGCCAAAGGCAAAATGCGAATGGGGCCGGATCTGGACTTGCATGGCGCGCAGTTGAAAAAAACTAAACGTGCAAACTCTCGCTCGACGCGTGCATTTTGTTTTTACACGGAATTTTTACACAACTTTCAAGTTTTACTCATCGAGTCGTCACAAATGAAATAAGTGGCCTTGCAAGTTTTGCGATACGTGACAAACATGACTATGGGTCATGACATCAATAGACCCCAATATAAATAAGACTTGATAAGTAAAACTCTGCTTATCTGCGTGAAAAAAATCCCATAGGAAGGAAAAAGCGATGAAAGTATCCTTACTTTCAACGGTCGGCCTCGCATGTCTTGCGCTGACCACACAATCTCATGCTCAGACAACTCCAAATAGCCAAGAGTGGCAACTCATTCAATTGACGGCCCAAGCCCGCACCCTTGCCAATAATGGTTCTGGTGTGACCGTGGCCGTCATCGCCGCCCGCGCCCAGTGCAACCATGCCGAACTCACAGGGCGCTGCACCAATGTCAATTTGCCGGGTGGGGTCTATAGCCGAAACGATCTTCACGGCACCCACGTCGCAGGGCTGGTGGCGGGCCGAAATCACGGCGTTGCCAATGCCGCTCGGATCGTCAGCTACGGCATTTTCGATGACCGAGGCTATGTCAACCAACTCACCTACGCATGGAATGACGCCCGCTCGCGCGGCGCGACCATCAATAACATGAGCTTCGGCCAACGCGGCACGGGTCGCTTGGTGGGTTTGAGCGCTTCTGAACTGACCACCATGGCCTCGACCAATATGTCGTCGATGCTGTTCGTCAAGGCCGCAGGCAATGACAGCCGCAGCGGTGTCAACGAAAGCTACAGCGTCAGTGCCGCTACCGCCGCCACCGCCCTGTCGCGCTTGATCATTGTCGGCTCGACCACCGCCACCGGTGCGCGTAGCAGCTTTTCGAATACGCCGGGAGAAGCCTGTCTGCTGGCATCAGGCCAAACCACCTGCACTAATGCCAACAAGTTCAAGTTCCGCTTTATCTCCGCTCCGGGCTCGGACATGTATTCGTCTGTCCCGACCAACAGCTATCAATACCTGTCGGGCACAAGCATGGCCTCACCGGTCGTGGCGGGAGCCGCCGCGCTCCTGCAAGGCCGCTGGCCTGCTCTGAAAAACCAGCCTGCGCGCACGGCGGAAATCCTGTTCACCAGCGCCACCGATATCGGGGCCGCCGGGGTGGACTCAGTGTATGGCTGGGGCCTGCTGAACGTCACACGCGCCCTGCAAAGCTCTGGCCCGACCGCTGTTGTGGCCTCTAACGGCGCGATGCTGCGGGTCGATAACCGACTGGCCCTGTCTTCTGGGGCCATGGTTGGCCTGACCGAAGCCCTGTCGGAGGTCGTGGCCATCGATCAGTTTGGCCGCGATTACAGCCTCGCCGAAGTGCATAACTTCCAGGCCAGCGAACTGCCGCTCGGCACGCTGGAAACCGCGCCCATGGCCCGTGTCAACGCCCTCGGCAGCCACGCGGACATGGCCAGCACCTACTTTGCGCCGGTCAAGACCCCCATGGCCCGCGCTTCGTTCGGATCGAGCGTGGAAACGGTTGGCGACAGCCTGAGCCGCAAGGCCGGGGCACTGCAATTTGCCCTCGACATGCCGATGAGCAAGGGCGGCACGGCGATGTTCCGTCTGACCGGTTCGGGTGACACCCGCGCCAATCTGGCGACCGACCCGACACTGAAGCCCTTCAGCGCCTTTGCCTCGTCCAGCCTGCTGTCGGACTCGGTGATGCTGGGCTTTGCCAGCCAGCCCAAGGCCAATGAAAAGGTCGTGATGTATGCCGCCACCTCGACCCAGGGCGCCTATGCCCCGGTTCTGCGGCAGAACCTCTCGGACGGCCTCAAGGACAACGGCTTTGGGCATCAGCGCGATGTCAGCTTTGACACCCTGCACAACCCGCGCGCCCAGACCGGACTCGGGATCGGCTGGTTCCAGCTCAAGGACAATGGCGCGGTTCTGGGGCTCAGCGCCTCGGTGCTGAACCAGAAGAACGGCTACTACGACATGACCTCCAACCTAGATGCCTTTGCCAAGGGCACCACGGCGGTCAGCGTCGGGGTATCGTACAACCAGTCGGTCAAGGGCTGGGATATGTTCAGCGCCGCGGAACTGACGCACCTGAAGGCTCCGGGCCAAGACGGGCCGATCCGCCTGACCGATGCCGCCCTGATCTCGGGCGAAGTCGGCGCGCGCAAAACCGGCGTTTTCCTGGCCAAGCACAACACGCTGCAAGACACCTTCAGCGTGGCGGTCCAGCTCAAGCCGACGGCCATTTCCGGGGCTCTGGAACTGGACTACCTCGGCATGACCGAGGACCGGATGGATTATGAAGCCAAACGCGCCCGCGTCGGCATGCACAATCTGACCGATCGCGTGCTGCGGCTGGAGTCGTCCTATGCCGTGTCGGGTGACGGTTACCGGGTCAGCCTGGGAGCCGGAGCCGATGTGTCGGGCAAACGTCCGGCCTCGCTGGTCTCGGCGCGCTTCAGCACCGCGTTCTAAGACTTAAGACTTTCGCGAAAGCGGCGGGCGGTCCTTCGGGGTCGCCCGTTTCTTTATTGAGGGTTATTCCGCCGCTTCCAGTGGCCCCATCACCTCGCCCACGGTCGGGCGATCCGGTGTGACGATCATCTCGACGTCCCCCAGTTTCACCTCGACCTTACAATGGTTGCAGGTGACGATCGGATCCAGTGGATGACCGCAGCCCTTGTGAATAATGGCCAGTCCTGAATCCTGTTCGCCGTAGATATATTTTTCACCCCACCCATGAAGGGTGAGCAGGACCGTGCGCAGATCCTTGCCTTTCTGGGTCAAAACATATTCATTGCGCAGCGGGCGTTCAGAGTAAGGACGCGCTTCCATAATGCCATGGGCAACGAGGGTTTTTAGGCGGGCCGCGAGCACATTGCGCGCCACCCCGAGGCCATCTTGCCACTGCTCGAACCGTCGGACGCCGCGAAAGGCGTCCCGGATGACCAGCAGGGTCCAGGGATCCCCGATCACTTCGAGGGTTCCGGCGATGGTGCAGCTCTGTTTGGAATAGTTGGCGGTACGTCCCATGGGCGGAATCTGCCCCTTCCAACGGCCTTTGGCAAGCGCAGCCCTGTTTTGCGCCCGAAAACGCGCCATCTGTGCAGCAGACTCAGAGTTTCACGAACTAAAACCGCAGGGACAGACCATGACCGTGACCCAAACCGCCGATCCCATCGTCATCGCCGGCTATGCCCGCACCCCCATGGGCGGCCTTCAGGGCAGCTTAGGCAGCGTGCGGGCTCCGGACCTCGGGGCTGCCGCCGTCAAGGCCGCTGTGGCCCGCGCGGGGGTTGTTTGGCACGGGTACAA
>JBKBWB010000215.1:0-3966 GCA_046289215.1 Asticcacaulis sp.
TCATTGACCTCGGCGGCGGCGATGCCCGCACGCTCCAGGGCCGCCTTGATGGCTATGGCCCCCAGGTCCGATGCGGGCAGGCTCGACAAAGCCCCCAGAAACGAGCCGACCGGTGTCCGCGCTGCTGAAACAATCACCACATCTGTCATGGTCTATCCCTCTTGTCTTCCTGCCTGGACAGGACCTGACCCACCGCCCCCTCTGAAGGACAACACGGTTACCGGATCAAGGTTCCCTATGGGACGTGTGCCTGATCCCGATGAAAAGGTCATCCCGAAAGCGCGAAAAACTCAGCGAAAAGGCGAAATATAATGTCGCAGCCCACTGGTCACGCAAGCTTGACCATGGTGTGGTCACGGTTGTGACAATAATTGGTCAAATGCAGCGAAGTGCGGACGGTTTCTTCTGGCCCGCTTCCTGCTAGTCGCCCATACTAAGGCACATCAGAGTACGGAGACGTTCCTTGTCCGAGGCCCAACCCAAGTCGAAACGTGACCCAGGCGATCAGGTCGTCATCAAGAAGTATGCGAACCGCCGACTCTACAACACGGCCAGCAGTTCCTACGTCACCCTTGACAACCTGTCTGACATGGTGCGCCAGGGGATCGACTTTGTCGTCTATGACGCCAAGTCTGGTGAAGACATTACCCGTTCGGTGCTGGCTCAGATCATCTTTGAAGAAGAGAGCCGCGGCCATAATCTGCTGCCGATCCAGTTCCTGCGTCAGTTGATCGGGTTTTATGGCGACAGCATGCAATCCGTGCTGCCAACCTATCTGGAAATGTCCCTCGACAGCTTTACGCGTCAGCAGGAGCGCTTCCGTACCCAATTCAATAAGGCGTTCGGCGCCGCCCCGGGCATGGCCCTGTTTGATGAAACGGTCAGCCAAAACCTGGCTCTGTTCGACCGCGCCATGCGGATGTTCTCGCCCTTTGCCTTCAGTGCGGCAGAAACTGCCGCCGGGAACCATCCCGCCGCACCGAGCCCGGCATCCCCTGCCGGTAAGGCCGCTGACTCTCCGGAAATGGAAGACATGAAGCGCCAGCTCGAAGAAATGAAGGCTCAGATCGAAAAGCTGGCGGCCACGCGATGATCCGTCGCCCGGACCCGTTACGCCCGGCTTCCAATACCGCCCGTAGCCATGTGCGTCGGGGCGCGGTGTCGAAAGCGACGGAGGGCGACAGTCTGCGCGACCCGTCGGACAGCAATCTGCCGGTTCCGGCGGGGCCTGTGATCACCCATGCCCCAGAACCGGATGCCGCCTATCGTGCAGCCGAAGCGGCCGCATTTGCCGCGCAACGATTGGCCGGGGGCGAACGCCGGGGCCTGAAAGGTGGGCCAGAAACCCTTGAGCGCGCGCGCACGACTTACCTTGGTGCAGAATATTCCGGCACCTATGACCGGCGTACGCGTAAGGGCAGCCTGACGAAAAAAGACATCTGACCCCCGTCTCGGGGCCTGATCAGGCACAAAAGTTGCAAAGGCTCCGGCAGTGAATTTGCCGGAGCCTTTTTATGTCCAGTATCGGTTCGTTTCTTGTCCGCGCATTTGACGTCACGATCGTGGCGCTGGTGTTTACCTTGCTGGCCTAAGCAACGGGCCCGGGCCGCAAGCCCACGACAAGATCAGCTGTTCCCGAAGTCAAAGTCCTTGCGGGCGGTGATGATGGTCACGATGAACCCGGCCAGCACGTCCAGCAACACCATTACCACCAGCAAGAAGAAGGTCGAGGTGGCAAACGCCGGCCACAGCAGGAACTCGACCAGGGCGATGATAAACAGCAACATCGACAGGGCGTGATTGACGATCGCCACTTTCTGGCTGGACGTCGATTTCAGCAGTTCAAAGAACAGCATCAGAAGACCCACGAGGATAATGATATCCCCGGCGCTGACCTTCCAGAGCGTGCCCTGGCTGGGCATCGGGATGCTGAACAGGATCTGGCGGATCCCCTCGTCGGTCGGGTTGGCCCCGGACCCGTTGATCACGCTGATAAAGGCGATCAGGTTATAGATAATGACCGGAATGGCCAGCAGCGGAAAAGCAGTCAGCATGGACATTGTCCCCCCTCCGGTCCCCGTGGGCCCCGGTGCACCCTTGGCCTTACCGGCCATAACAGCTGTGGTTAATACCGCGATTTCTTCCTTGTTTCCAGACATGTCCGTCCCCCGGCCCCTCGGCCCCTTTCCGACAGGCCTCCCTCAAGGCCTATAGCTCGCGAAAGCCGCCCGGATTACGCGCGCGGCGGTTCAGCCACATCACACCCGCCAGATCGGAAAAGGCAACCCACAGCCGTCCCAGATTGGTATATTTCGACTGACCTGTGGTTCGGGCGCGATGGCCGACCGGCTCCAGCAGCACCTGAAAGCCCTCGCGGTTGACCAGGGCCGGCAGATAGCGGTGGATGTGATCAAAATAGGGTAGCCGCAGGAACACATCCCGACGGAACGCCTTGAGCCCACAGCCCGTATCGTCGCAGCCGTCATTCAGCAACCGCTTACGGATATTGTTGGCCCAGCGTGAGGCGATCAACTTGGCCGCACTGTCCTGACGTTTCTGACGCTGACCGGCGACCATGCCGACACGGTCTGAGGCTTTGAGGAGCGCCAGCGCGAGACGCGGGGCAAACTCCGGCGGGTTCTGGCCATCGCCATCGAGGGTGATGATGATCGCCCCCCGGGCCGCCAGCACCCCGGTGCGCACCGCCCGGCTCTGACCGGCATTGGCGTTATGCGACAGAACCCTAAGCGCCGGAACCTCGGACTTGAGCGCCTCCAGCGAGGCTAAGGTCCCGTCCTTTGAGGCGTCGTTGACGAACACGATCTCGTAAGGATGCCCCTCGCCAGCGCTCTGAAAAGCGGCATCGATTTCCCGGACCAGATCCGCTGCCGCGCCCTCTTCGTTGTAGACCGGCACCACCACCGAAAACACGGGCACGGGCCGAGCCTCGGGGGCCGTCGCCATCGGAGACGAAACCGGCAGGGTGTCTTGGGCAGCAGAAGTCACGGACGCAATCCTGAGAAAATCAAGGGAACCGAAAGTCGGTATTGACTGCTCATAGCGGGTTTCCCCCCCCTTCGGGAAGTCACAAAGCCCTTCAACGTATGTCCATGCCTGCGTTAGGGACAAATCCGGCCACGTCAGGGGTAGGACGGAAGGAATGGCAATGCTAAGCAGACCCTTAACCTTGGTCCCGGCTGGCTTTGTCTGTGGACCGGGCGGACGGGACCAGCGCGGGGAGGCCTTATGTCAGGACCCATTAAGGACAAATGGCTGCAAAGCTGGCGGGGTCCCGTTCTGGCGGCCTTACTTGCGATCCTTGCAGGCCTGCCCGGCCTCCTGAGCATCCCACCTCTGGACCGTGACGAATCACGTTTCGTTCAGGCCACGACCCAGATGCTTGAAACGGGCGACTTTATTAACATCAACTATCAGGACACGCCCCGGCACAAAAAACCGGTCGGGATCCATTGGTTTCAGGCCCTGAGTGTCAGCCTGTTCGATCAGGCCGAAAGCCGCGCGATCTGGTCCTATCGCCTGCCGTCGCTGTTCGGGGCGGCCCTTATGGCCTTTGCCACGGCCTGGGGCGCCAAGGCCTTTTTTGGCGCGCGTCTGGGCACGCTGGCCGGAGCGTTTATGGCCGTTGGCATGCTGGTTTCGACTGAGGCGTTCATTGCCAAGACCGACTCGCTGTTGTGCGGCCTGATTGCGCTCGCTCTGGCGGCTCTGGCCCGGCTCTATTACCGCGCGCGCAAATCCTGTGCGGACAGCGACGATCCCGATGCGCTGCTGCCGGGCGAAGGGCGATATCGCGATCCGCGCCCCTTGAGCGCGCTGGGTTTGAAACTCGTATTTTGGATCAGCTTTGCCCTGACGGTGCTGATCAAGGGGCCAATCGGGCCGATGGTCATTTTCCTGACCTTGCTCGGGCTCGGGCTCTGGGACTGGCGTCAGGGCCTAAATAAC
>JBKBWB010000216.1:0-3963 GCA_046289215.1 Asticcacaulis sp.
GCCATGGCCAGCGGCGACGGCGACAGATTATAGACCAGCGCCGTCAAGGCCCCGCCGAGGCTGCTGGCGGCGACACCAAACAGGATCAAGGCTTCAGGCTCCGGATGGCGCAGGGTATAGAGGCTCAGCAACAGGGCAAACCCGAGGGCAAAACAAAGGGCAAACCCTTCGGTCACACCGGGCACGAGACTAAAACCCAGTACGATGGCCAAAGCGGCCCCCAAGCCCGCCGCCGAAGAAATCCCCAGCACGCCGGGATCGGCCAGCGGATTGCGCAACAAGCCTTGCAGCACCGCCCCGGACAGGCCGAGCAAGGCCCCGACCAGCGCCGCCGTCAGGGCACGGGGCAAGCGGATCTGGAAGAGGATTTCCTGGGACAGAGAGTCTTGACCCGACAATGCCGCGCGGATCAGGGACACGTCCGTTCCGCCCTCGCCCATCACCAGAGACAGGATCAAACCGGCCAGTAGGGTCAGCCCGAGGGCTGTCAGTATGCCCCCATCCCGTTTCAAGTCTGTGATCATGCACGATCCTTTCGGGCCAATCGCTCCAGCGCTTCGACCGCGAACCACGCCGGACACCCCAGCAACCGCCCCGGCAAGGCGACATGGCGGGCACGCTGGATGTGATTGAGCACCAAGGGATGCCGCCCCGGTGCCCGGCGCATCCGATAGGTGTCATCGTAAAACCCCAGGACATAAAGGTCTGGCTGCGCCGTAAGAACCCGTTCGGGTCCGAGCGGATGGAACTTTGCGACGGGCTCCAGATTGGTCAGCCCCGCTTCACGCAGCAGAGCATTGACAAAGCTGCCATCGCCGCTGGTGAAGCCGCTGGGGGTGTAATAGAGCGCGGTCTGGCCATTCAAGGCGCCGCGATAACGGGCGCGAGTCTGATCAAAGGCCGTCAACAGCGGACGAGCGCGGTCTGTCGAGTCCAGCAAGTCCGCAATCCGCACCAATTCGGTTCGGGCCCGGTCAAGATCGGTGACATAATCGAGTTCGTGCACGCGGACACCATGGCGACGCAGGGTCGCCAGAAGTCGGGCATCACCGCCCCAAGAGCGCACCACATCGGTCACCCCTGCGCGCAACAGCGAATCCGCAGAGGGCCGAACAAAGCGTAAGCCCTTGGATTTTAGTGCAAAATGGGAATCCGCATCATCGGCTCTGTGGGAGACCCCGGCGATCTGATCGCGGGGCATCAGGGCCATGACATACTGGTCGGCACACTGATCGAGCGAGACCACGCGGCGCGGAACTTGCGACGGGCGAGCCATGACTGGCGCGGCCAAGACCATCAAAGCGGCCAAACCCAAGGCCCAAAAGCCCTTCCGGTAGGACAGCCAGCCCTGACGACTGACCGTCCGCTCTGGTTGTGAACTCAGGCCTTGTGCAGGCCGGAAAGCAGCGTATCGACCATTTGATCCTGAAGGGCCGCCGGATCGGACCATTCGAAGTAGGGCTTGGTGATATAGAGCGATACGAGCCCGTGGATACCCGCCCACAGGATTTCGGTCGCTGCACGGTGGCTGACCGTGAGCGGATAGGCTTCGGCGTATTGCGCCACCGTATCCATGAATTGGCGGAATAACGGCCCCCCAAGATCGCGTGCCACATCACTGGCGCCTTCATTGGCTTCCTGCGGACGGGTCAGATAAATCAGCCGATAGCTGTTGGGGTTTTCAAGCCCGAAAGCAATGTAGCTTTTCATCATGGCCCGGATCCGGTCCCGGACCGGCATATCCGACAGGGCCAGTTCCATAACCCCTTCGATAAGTCGTTCAAAGCTCTCTCGGCAAATTTCCAGCAGGATTTCACTCTTGTCGCGAAAATGCATGTAAAGCGCCGTCGAGGACACTCCGACTTCATCGGCGATCTTTCGGATCGTTGCCCCTTCATAGCCGTATTCAACAAAAATACGTTCTGCAGCCGCCAGGATTTCGCCTCGACGTAAATGGCCTTCCCCCTTCGGCTTACGAGCGGGCTTGGTCAATACGGGCGAGGCAAGCGTCGTGCTGGACATGTGTGTATCGTCCTTATTTTTTGTGAGCGTTCCTGTGCGCGACTAAACCAAACTCACACAATCGTCGCAACTCCCCCATTTACACCAAAAAGTCGATTTTTGCGCCATTTCACAACCTTCGCTTCTTTACGAAACAGTTATCCACAGGCCATAGTCCACTTTTTGGCGAGTTCGATAATGTCCGGGGGGACTAAATTTCCGATGAAATCAGTTTCAGAAACATTCAATTCAGGGGGATCTCACCATGAAGATGAGAGCTTGACATCCCATTCAGAATGCCCCGCAATATCAGCACGATTGCTGGACCTCTTACCTTGGGGAATAGGATTCTTCGCCCTTATTCCAACCTTTGTTTTTTCATCATATTTCAGCCACAATACAATCTTTGCATTTATTTTTTCGACATTCGCCCTGCTCTTTTTTTTAGGGGGGAGTTGGCGATTTATCGCACTTTCACAGACACTTGACCCAACACGGTTCGAGACTGTGTCGCGACGTAACTTGCCAAAGTACACTGTGATAGTAGCGCTTTATGATGAAGCTCATATGGTGCCGCAGTTATTGAAGGCTCTGAAAGCACTCAATTATCCGCGAGAAAAACTCGAGATATTTTTAGCTGTTGAAAACCATGATCACGCCACAAATTTAGTGATTTCCACTGCAAAAATGCCACACCACATAAGCAGAATTGTCGTAAATGCGGGTCATCCGCAAACAAAACCCAGAGCCTTAAACGCAGCACTTTACCATGCAACCGGGCGATACGTGGTCGTTTATGATGCTGAGGACCTCCCCCATCCGGATCAACTTCGCGCTGCGGCGGCGCGATTTCAGCAACAGCCCGACCTTGTCTGCCTTCAAGCTCCGCTTATTGCTAAGGGACAATCCTGGCTAGCCCGCCAATTCTGTGCAGAATATGCGGCCTTATTTCAGGTCCTGAACCCTGCGAGTACAAGACTGGGCCTTCCCTTTGCACTCGGCGGGACCAGCAATCATTTGTGCCGCGAAACCCTACGATTACTTGGCGGCTGGGATAGCTGGAATGTCACCGAGGATGCAGATCTGGGCCTCCGCCTCGGACGGTTTGGTTGTAAAACAGCTATGCTTCATGGCTATCCCACCTATGAAACAGCTCCGGAAAGACTGGCTCAATGGATTCCGCAAAGGGCACGATGGCTAAAGGGATTTATCCAGACCCTTGCTTTGCATTTGAATCCGGTAATTTGGCGAAGAGTTAAGGCCAAAAGCGCCGATAGCCGATTCTGGTTGTCCCTGACGGTCAGCCTGACACTGCCTGTAATCTCTGCGGCGCTCTATGCCCCAGCCAGCCTCCTGATCCTCGCAAGACTATTCGAAGCCTTGATCCGACGAACGCCGCCGGAAATCCCCCTTGAGGCCTGGGGGCTGTTGGTCTGGGGCTGGCTAAGCGGGAGTGCAAGCATCGTCATGGGCCTCAAACGCGCGGGCCAACCGTCTCCTCGTTTGGGTGATCTCCTGAGTCTTCCTGTCTATTGGTGCCTCAAAACCCCGGCCTTCGCCCTCGCTTGTTGGCAACTGATGTTTCGCCCCTATCACTGGAACAAGACCGAGCATGAGCCCTTTATCGATCTGCCAACAATGATTGAAGCGGTAAGGGATCCCGAGCATGTGACAATCACCCAACCCCGCAAACAGACTGGACGACGCCGCAAAGCCGCCGTATCTGGCTAGGGATGGCTCCCCTCGTCTCCCCAACTCCCTCGACCCTGCGCACGGAACCCTGGCCCGACTATGGCCTGCTCGATTGCGGGGACGGTAAGAAACTCGAACGTTACGGCCGTTTCCGGGTCGTGCGCCCCGAACCGCAATGTTTTTTCAGCCCCCGTCAGCCCGGACTTTGGGATCAAGCCGACGCCGTGTTTGATCCCGAGGACGAAGACGACGCCGGGCGCTGGGCCTATG
>JBKBWB010000217.1:0-3954 GCA_046289215.1 Asticcacaulis sp.
AGCCACCATGAAAAAGATCGAAGCTGTCATCAAACCGTTCAAGCTTGATGACGTCAAAGAGGCGCTCCAGGACATCGGTGTTCAGGGCATGACCGTGCTGGAGGCCAAGGGCTATGGCCGTCAGAAAGGTCACTCGGAACTCTATCGCGGCGCGGAATACGTTGTTGATTTTCTGCCGAAAATTAAAATTGAACTGGTCGTGGCCGATGATATGGCCCCTGCGGCTGTCGAAGCTATCCTCAATGCCGCCCGCACCGGAAAGATTGGCGATGGCAAGATTTTCGTCAGCGAGATTACCGACGTGATCCGGATCCGGACTGGAGAGACCGGCCCGGCAGCCATCTGATTTTCTTATCCCAAGACCCGGTCTGAGCCGGGCCCATACCCAGCCTGACCGTCAAGCTTAAAGAGTACATTGTCCCGATGACAAAAGGTCGTCAGTTCGCACGAGACACCATACCCTCCGGCAAGATAACCTCGCCGGTGGACGCGTCTTCGTCGTCTGTCACGTCCAGCTCTTATCCAAATCCCCGCCCTGTCCTCAGCGGGACAGACAGCGGCCCATCCACCCCCGCGGGCTCTGTCCCGCCCACCAATACAGGAAAGACCTCCATGGGTGCTGATGACATCTTAAAGATGATCAAAGAAAAGGACGTTCGGTATGTCGATGTCCGCTTCACCGACGTGCACGGCAAGATGCAGCATGTGACCTTTGATATTGACCTGGTGGACGAAGAGTTTCTGACCGATGGCACCATGTTCGATGGCTCGTCCATCGCCGGCTGGAAAGCCATCAATGAGTCAGACATGAAGCTGCGTCCGGACCTGACGACAGCCTATATCGACCCGTTCTATCAGCAGACCACCCTGTTCCTGTTCTGCGACGTGGTGAACCCGGACACGGACGAGCCCTATAACCGTGATCCGCGCTCGATTGCCAAAAAGGCCCTGACCTATCTGCAATCGGCCGGTGTGGGCGATACGGCCTTCTTTGGCCCTGAAGCTGAATTCTTTATCTTTGATGATGTGCGCTGGTCGACCAGCCCGGAAAACACCGGCTACAGCTTTGACTCGGTCGAACTGCCGAGCAATTCGGGCAAGGTCTATCCGGAAGGCAATATGGGACACCGCCCGGCGACCAAGGGCGGCTATTTCCCGGTCAACCCGATCGACTCGGGTCAGGATCTGCGCGGCGAAATGCTGGCGGTCATGGGCGAAATGGGCCTGAAGCCCGAAAAGCATCACCACGAAGTGGCACCGGCTCAGCACGAACTGGGGCTGAAGTTCGCGGATCTGCTGACCATGGCAGACCGGATGCAGCTTTATAAGTATGTCATCCACAACGTCGCCGCCGCCTATGGCAAGTCGGCCACCTTCATGGCCAAGCCGATGTTTGGCGACAACGGTTCGGGCATGCACGTGCACCAGTCGATCTGGAAGGACGGCAAGCCGTTGTTCGCGGGCGACAAATACGCCGGTCTGTCGGACATGTGCCTGTGGTACATTGGCGGCGTGATCAAGCACGCCAAGGCCATCAACGCCTTTGCCAACTCGACGACCAACTCCTACAAGCGCCTGGTCCCGGGCTATGAAGCCCCGGTGAAGCTGGCCTATTCGTCGCGTAACCGCTCGGCCTCGATCCGGATTCCGTGGGTCAGCTCGCCGAAGGCCAAGCGTCTCGAAGTGCGCTTCCCAGACCCGATGGGCAACCCCTATCTGACCTTTGTGGCCCTGCTGATGGCGGGTCTCGACGGGATTGAAAACCGCATCGATCCGGGCCCGGCCCTCGACAAGAACCTCTATGACCTGCCGCCGCAGGAACAAAAGAACGTTCCGGAAGTCTGTGGCTCGCTGCGCGAAGCCCTGGCCTCGCTCGACGCGGACCGCGCCTTCCTCAAGAAGGGTGGCGTGATGGATGACGACTTCATCGACGCCTATATCGAGCTGAAGATGGAAGAGGTCCGTCGTTTCGAAACCCACCCGCACCCGGTGGAATTCGATATGTACTACCGCTGCTAATCTGAAGCACTTTTCAAATCAACACGAGGCATGCCCAGAAATGGGCATGCCTTTTGTTTTGATGTTTCCAATATAAATTATATAGTTTCAAATATTATAGTTTCATTTGATTGCAATAATCCGTAATTCATGAGATCAATATTTCGAATTGTTTCATTTTTTTGTCTGACTACATGATTGCTGATTATTATTTTGCAGCGCAGCATCCCTTGTCTTTCACATTAAAAAGAGGGGGTTACTCTTGATGTCCATATCTCTCAATGCCTCCAGGCGGGGCACATCTGCCAATCAGGCGTTGGGCCGGTTTCGGGCCTTGGCCCTTGGTCTCAGCCTGAGCCTCGGACTGGGCCTGTTATCCAGCCTTGCCATCTCATCACCGGCGAATGCAGACACATCTCCTTCACCGGAAATGACCGCGACTGAAAGTGTTGTCGAAACACCTTCGGAGAGTTTGCCTGTCCCCGCCCCGGTCATGACTCAGAGTGAACCCGTACCAGTTGCCGAGCCCGTCGGTACGACACGCGCCCTCCTTCCGTCTCAAGTTCCCTTGGAACTGGACGAAGCTGACAACACCTTCCTGATCATGTCGACCGCTTTGGTGTTGATGATGACCTTGCCGGGACTGGCGCTGTTCTATGGCGGTATGGTCCGCAAGAAAAACATCGTGGCGACGGTAACCCAATCAGTCGCCGTGACCTGTCTTGTAGCCGTCCTCTGGTTTACGATTGGCTATAGTCTGTCGTTTGGGGTCAATACCGCCTCAATAGCCGGGCTAGATGCCGGACTGATCAATAAGTTCATCGGCGGTTTTGACACCGCTTTCCTGAACGGCATTACGATAGAGACCGCTTACAAGGCGACAGCCTCCGTGCCAGAAATGACCTGGGTCGCCTATCAGATGACCTTTGCGATCATCACGCCGGCCCTGATTGCCGGGGCCTTTGCCGAGCGGATCAAGTTTTCCGGCATGATGCTGTTTATGGCCTTGTGGTCGATCGTTGTTTATGCCCCGATCTGCCACATGGTCTGGGGCGGCGGGATCATGTCCGAATGGGGCGTGCTCGACTTTGCCGGTGGGGCTGTGGTTCACGTCAACGCTGGGGTTGCCGGTCTTGTGGCCGCCCTGTGGCTAGGTCGTCGCAGCGGCTACGGCACCGAACCCATGAACCCGAACAACGTGATCTTTGTCATGATTGGTGCGGCACTGCTGCTCGTCGGCTGGATCGGGTTCAATGCCGGTTCAGAGTGGGCAGCGGACGGAATTGCCTCGGCCGCTTTGCTGAATACGCTTCTCGCTGCTCTGACGGCGGGGCTCACCTGGAAGATCGTCGAGTGGATCTTTCGGTCAAAGCCCTCTCTTTTGGGTGTTCTCTCGGGAATTGTTGCAGGCCTCGTCGCCATTACGCCAGCATGCGGCTTCGTCGATCCCAAAGGGGCGATGATCATTGGCGCAGTCGCAGGGCCGATCTGCTACCTCTCCTCGGTCTGGCTCAAGAAGATCCTCGGTTATGATGACAGTCTTGATGCCTTTGGGATCCACGGTGTGGGCGGCGCAGTTGGAGCCTTGTTGACCGGAGTCTTGGCCACAAAATCCATCAACGGCCTGGCTGAAGGAGCCAATGTCATGACCCAAGCCATGGGCCTTGGGCTGACCGTGGCCTGGTCAGTAGCCGGGACGCTGGTGATCCTGCTGATCTGCCAGTTCACAACCGGCCTGCGTGTGAGTGCAACGGCAGAAGAAGAAGGCCTCGATAAGGCCCTGCACGACGAAGTCCTGGAGCACTGACCCGGGACCCATAAGGGGCGGCTCCCCCCGCCCGGCGCGAAGCCCTCGCAAGTGCGCGCCCACTGGCTCCCATTCACATGGGAGCCGTTTTCTTTTCGCACCTTTTGTTCACAGGGCGACGCGGCTCAGAGATTGCGTTTTCCCGCACG
>JBKBWB010000218.1:0-3887 GCA_046289215.1 Asticcacaulis sp.
GATCGGCCTCGCCTATGCCGCCCTCTATCCAGACACCGTGGCGCGCCTGTGCTTGATTTCGGCGGCGCATCGGGCCCACCCCATGGCCACGGCCATGCGGGGCCTGCAACGCCGGATCCTGAAATTTGGTCTCGATTCCGGCCATCCAGAGCAAGGCATCTCGCTCGCCCGCCAACTGGCCATGACCACCTATCGTTCGGAAAACGAGTTTGCCGCCCGGTTTGATCGCAGCCTGCCGGATGCGGCGGGGGATCTTTATCCGGTTTGCGAATATCTGACGGCGCGGGGCGATGCCTATGCCGCCTGCTCCAACCGCTGGATCAGCCTGTCGGACTCGCTCGATCGCCACAGGGTAGACCCTGCGGATATCCGGGCCAAAGTCGTCCTGGCTGCCGTTCCAACTGACCGGCTAGTGCCCTTTGCCGATATGGAGGCGCTGCATCGGGCGCTTGGCCCCTTGAGCCGCCTGATTCCCCTGCCCTCGCTTTACGGGCATGATGCCTTCCTTAAGGAAATCGAACCGGTTTCCGAAATTATTCGCACGGCCCTCGAAGACTAAAGGCTCCCCATGACTGAGGCTCACAAAACCCAACAGGATCTTCGCACCCTGGCCGCCAATATCGGCATTGACCGCGATCCGGCGCACGGCGCGATCATGCCGCCGATCTATCTGTCGACAAACTATACGTTTGCCGGGTTCAACGAAAAGCGCGCGTTTGACTATTCGCGCTCGGGCAATCCCACCCGCGCCCTACTGGCCGAAGCCCTGGCCGCCCTTGAAGGCGGCGCGGGCGCCGTCGTCACCGCCACCGGCATGGCGGCCGTGGATCTGGTACTCCAGCCGCTCCCCGCTGGGGCGCGCGTGATCGCCCCGCACGACTGCTATGGCGGCACCCAGCGCCTGCTGAACGCCCGCACCCAGCAAGGCCGGATCCGGGTCGAATATATCCACCAGGGCGATCCCGCGGCCCTCGACACGACGTTTGCCACTCCGGCGGATCTGGTGCTGATCGAAACCCCATCCAATCCCCTGATGCGCATCACCGATATTGCCGATGTCGCGGCCCGTGCCCATGCGGCGGGAGCCAAGGTGGTGGCGGATAACACCTTCTTGTCCCCGGCCTTGCAGCGCCCCCTGACCCTCGGGGCTGATCAGGTGATCCACTCCACCACCAAATATCTGAACGGCCATTCCGATGTGGTTGGCGGCGTCGTGGTCAGCAAAACCCCCGAAGACGCGCAGCTGATGGCCTGGTGGGCCAATTGCGTCGGCACCACGGGGGCAGCCTTTGACGCCTATCTGACCCTGCGGGGTCTTCGGACCCTGTTCCCGCGCCTCGATCAGCAACAGGCCACGGCCCTGGCTCTAGCGAACCATCTCGCGCGCCACCCGGCGGTGTCCGCCGTGCACTATCCCGGGCTCGACAGCCACCCCGGACACGCCCTTGCGGCCCGCCAGCAGGCCGGTTTTGGCGCAATGATGAGCTTTGAACTCAAGGGCGGCGTCGAGGCGGTCAAAACGTTTGTCGCCAATTTGCGCCTGTTCTCTCTCGCCGAGTCTCTGGGCGGGATTGAAAGCCTGATCGCCCATCCGGCCACCATGACCCATGCCGCCATGTCGCCGGAAGCTCAGGCCATCGCTGGAATCACCCCGGGCTTGCTGCGGGTCTCCGTCGGTCTCGAAGGCCGCGACGACCTGCTGGCCGCGCTGGACGTGGCTTTAAGCGGCCTTCCCGCCTGAGCCGCGCCCTCAGTTTCGCTTGATGCGGGCGGCGAAATATCCGCCCGCCAGCAGCGTGAACACCAACCCTACGGCGCTGGTGCCATAGGCCGCCCAGCTCAGGAACGCGACCCAGTCGAGATTGAGATCGACAAAGTTCTTGACCAGCATCAGCGCCACGGCCCCGACATAGCCGGACGCATCGGCGACATAGATCAGGAACCCCGCTGTCCCTACGGTCCCGGTCGCGGCAATCAGGCGGTCAAACAGAAGACCGTTAAACGGGGTGTAGGCAAGGTAAAGCCCAGCCCCCAGCAGGATCATCCAGACCACCGGATTGATCAGCCCCGCCTGCCAGGCCAGGGTTGCGCCGCCTAGGATCGCGGCGCCGACCGCAACAAAGGCCATATTGGCCAGCAGGGCGCGCCCGTTATCCTTGAACCGGGCCAGAAACGCCAGCGCTCCCAGCACCACGATCGCGACTGGAATTTCCGACCACGTAAAGATTTCTGCCGCATCGCCATAGCCCAGCTCGGTCCAGATCTCGGCGGCAAAATTATCGCGGAAATCCCGGAACGCCGTCAGCAGCACATAGACCCCGATCAGGGCCAACAGCCCCGGCGCGAACCGAAAGAACAAAGCCGCCCGGGCCTTGCCATCCATCGGCGCGCGCTTGACCCGCGCCGCTTCATCGGCGGCACTGGGGGGCGGCAACTGGGCCAGCCCCCATACGGTCAGGAGCAGCAGGGGCACGAACAATAGCCCGGTCAAAACCGGCATCCACACCTCGCTGGCCCACCCCTGAAGCATCACCCACTTGCCGACCGATTTCACCACCCCGCTGGAGACGATGAAACTGGCACAGAGGATTGCGCCGACCACTTCAGAGACCCGGCGCCCTTCGATAAAGCCGAACACCAGCCCCCAAATCAGCCCCAGCGGCAGACCATTGAGGAACAGAAACCCGACATTCCACGGGGCGGGCGTCAGGGCAAAACCCAGCAAGGCCAGCTCAGCTACCCCGATCAGCACCAGGATCGCCAAGGCCCGCCGATGGGCCGGCAATTCGGAAATCACCTTCACGCCGATGATTTTCGACAGGGCGTAGCCAAACACCTGGGCGATCACGAGCGCGATCTTGAAGTCGAGGACAAAGTCCCAACCGGGTACCGTGCCATAGCTCGCCGCCGAGAACGGCTTGCGATAGGCGTACATGGCAAAATAGGCCCCGAACGCCATAGCTCCGGCATAGAGGGTAAAGACCCACATGGGGGCCTTGGCGAGCCAGCGCGTAATCAGCCCCTGTGGGCTAGAAGGCAATTCAGACATGTCCCCGGCCCTTCCCCAAGCCTATCAACGATATCAGAGCGCGTTGAAATCTATATAGATCCGGCCATCCAGACCCGGTCGCTCATCGGCGGCGATACGGGTTTCCAGCTCAGCAAGCAAGCCCGGAATGTCGGCGACGCTGGCCACGACATAATCCGCACCGGCAGCGGCCAGAGCCTGGGCCGAGGCGATCACCTTTTCAGCCCGCTCAGCCTGGGACAGAGCCCGGTACTGCTCGAGCGACAGCCCGACCCCGTTGCCAGAAGCCGCTAAACCGATCGTCCAGGTCCCGGCTTCACGGCCCTCAATGATACCGACGGTGGCGTCATCGACCTTGATACAGGCCCGTGCTGGCCACACGCCCAAGTCCACCATGGCCTTCCAGGTCATCAGCGGCGACGGCCGTCCAAATCGGGTTTCGCCCGCACAGACCACAACGGCGGGATCATAGCCCTGCTCGGCGGCCTTGGGCCGGATGGCGGTCATCATGTCGGGTGTATAGCCGGTCCCGGATCCGACCTTGACGCCCTTTTCAATCAACTGTTGATAAAGCGCAACCGCCCCCGGGATCATCTCGGCACATTCCGCCGCCGCATCGCGCATCATCGGAATGACCGCATCGTGCAAGCGCTGAACATCGGCTTCGTTCGGGGCCTGACCGGTCTTTTCGGTCCACAGGCTTTTCATCGGCTCACGGCTGAGGATGTTACGGATGTGGTCCATCTTGGCCACGCCCATATCCACGCGGGCGTCGGCATCCGTCAGCGCAAGGCCTTCGGCGGCAAACACCTTTTGCAAGGCCACGACCGGGGCACAGCAGCCGAAATCCACCATGGTT
>JBKBWB010000219.1:0-3875 GCA_046289215.1 Asticcacaulis sp.
GCGGGTGATCTTGCCGCTGCCATCTTCAACCACGCCATAAGCATAGCTGCGGCCCTTAAAGTAGTCCTTGAGGACGAAGGCGGGCTGGGGCTGGCTGTTGCGGGCGATCTCGGGCGTGGCACAGGCGCTCAGGCCCAAGGTCGCCGCTAGGGTTAGGGTGCAGATGACAGCTTTGCGGATCATGACGGGTCCCTCCTCTTATAGGATTAAGTACGCATCTCCTGACTTTCCGGATCCTGAGCCGTCTTTGCGACACCCGATCAGTGTCCGGGCGGCGGCTCCGCATCGCGGTTGGCATCCCGGTGGCGCTCATGGGCGCGCGGGTCGAGCTCCAGCGCCTGGGTCGTCGTCCGGGGCGGCTCGACGAAGCGTTCCTTGTCTTCTTTGCGCGGCGAGGCCTTGGCCGTCATGCGGTAAAGTCCGAACAGGGCCAGGCCGAACATTGCTGTGGCCCCCACGAGGAACGGCGCCTCATGGGCCACAAGCCCGGCGGCTCCAGCGATCAGCGGCCCAGCCACGGCGCCAAAGCCGTAACAGGTCAGAAGCGCCGCCGCTGTCGGCACGAAATTGCCGCCGCGCACCTGATCATTGGCGTGGGCCACACACAGGGAATAGATCGGCAGATAGCCGCCGCCATAGACCATGCCGAGGGCGATCAGCACCGGAAAGCTGAGCCCCAGGGTCTCGGCCAGCGCCAGGCCAATCGCAGCGGTGCCCGTAATCAGCGCGGTCAGAACGATGACCCAGCGCCGGTCGATCCGGTCGGACAACCGACCGAACGGCCATTGGGTGATGGCCCCGCCGAGGATGGTGGCGCTGATGAACAGGCCGATGGTCTGGCTGTCATAGCCCTGTTCGCGCAACAAGAATGGCGCCACGGACCAGAAAATGCCCCCCGTGATGCCGATGGCGATCCCGCCCGCCGCCGCCATGGGCGAGGCGCTGAACAGGCCCTTGAGGTCTGCCTTGGCCGAGGTGATGGGCGCAGGCCCCGATTGCCGCGTCAGGGCCACCGGCATAATCGCCCACAGGAACGACAGGCCCACCACGGTAAAGATCAGGACGCCACTGACGGGCACGACGCTCAGCAACAGCTGGCCGACAATCACCGACGCCAGATCCACCATGCGGTAGCGCGACAGCACCTGACCCCGGTTTTCATTGGTCGATTCCGCGTTCAGCCAGCTTTCGATGATCATATAGAGGATCGAGGCCCCCCAGCCGCTGGCAAAGCGCAGGACCAGCCACACGGCTTCGTGGACGGCGACCGGATAGATCAGTACCGCCTGAATCATGATCGCGCCAAAGGCGGCAAAGGCCCGGATATGGCCCACCCGCTTCACCGGTTCCGCGCCAAACAGGCTGGCGCTGACAAAGCCCGCAAAATAGGCTGCCCCCAGAAGACCGATGGCGATCGGGGACATGCCCTCTTCGGCCGCCCGCAAGCCGATGACAGTGGTCAGAAGGCTATTGGCTCCGGTGAAAAAGAACACGGCCACCAACAGGGCGGGCAGGCGGAACGGGAACGTCTGGCGCACCACATGCACAGCATGCCGGGCGCGGTGGATGACGGCGGACATCGAATCTCCTCGGGGAATCTCCGCGGGCCGGGCCAAGTCGCCCGAAACAAGTGGCTTATCCTGACAGGGGCATCCCGTCTGACAAGTCTATAAAAATCAGGGAAGCCTGATCCGGGATCAGGCAGGGGCCAGCATAGTTCCCCGCTCGCGCGAATCCACCCCTGTAGGGCTTAAGACTTAAAAAACCTCATTTTGGCCGCAATCGCACGGCCACGCTTGAGACTGAATTCCTGTCAGTGAAAAAAACTTCTCATGGGATAGCGTTGTTAGGCCCGGGTTAAACCTGTGGCGGTAAGCCTAAAGGCACGCTAACTCAGAATGAGCTTATGTCCAGAACGGGATTTCTTTCAGCTTTGGCCGTCTTTTCGGTCCTGCTCATGGGCCTTGCGGTTACGCATGCTCAAGCCCAGACCCGCGTCTTAACCTGGCCGGGCAAAGTCCAAAGTCCTGTGTCGGCCCCTTCGTCCCAACAGCCCGTAGTGGATTACGGTCCGGTGCCGGTCCCTGCGCCAGTTCAAGTGCCGATCATGGTTCCCGTTGCCCCAACGCAAGCCACACAATCGATCCGGACAGTGCCTTTGTCGTCCGACGTCGTTCAGGCCCAGCGCCCTGTTTCTCCGGCACCCGTTACGACTAAAGCTCCGATGCCAGTTCCTGCTTTGGAACAGTCCACACCTGTGGTTCCGGCGAAACCTGTCACCCAGGCGACGGTTGCATCCGCGGCTCCGGTACAGGGTCCGGTTTCTGCGCCAATGCCCCTGCCGGCGGCGACGGCTGATGCGCCTTATCAGATCCCGGCCACCAGCAAATATGCCAATCGGAAGGCACCATTGCCGACTCCGGTCCAAGCCACCGGACAGAATCCGCTTGATGTCAACGCTCAGGTTCTTGCGCAGCACATGCCTGCACCAGCCTCAAGCAATGGATTTGTTCCGGGGCAGCAAGCCACGAACCCTGAAACCCAGCGTCCGCGGTTCTACTCCCTGCACCGTCAGTACGGCCTCGTCCCGGACCCGTCTCCTCATCCGGCGACCCCGGATCCCCGTTCGTCTGTTTCCAAAGAATAGAGCCATGACCAGTCGTCTGCATCAGCTCATCGAACTCGCCAAAGAGAAATCCAGCGACCGTCGGCGCCAACTGCTGCGGGACATCACCGACGTGTTCATGTTCCATGCGCCGGATGATGAAGCCCCGGAGATGGCTCTGTACGACGAAGTCATGACGCAGCTGACAGAGGAAATGGAGACCATTGTGCGGGCCGAATTGTCGGACCGGCTTGCAGATGCCCGCCATGCTCCGCGTACGCTGCTGCGCAAGCTTGTTAGCGACGACATTATGGTTGCAGAACCCATCTTGACCCGATCAAGGGCTTTGACCGATTCCGACCTGATCCACGTCGTTCAGACCAAAGGCCAAGAGCATATCCGCGCGGTATCCAAACGGGAGACTGTGTCAGAGGTGGTTTCGGGAGCGATTATCGAGCACGGGGACGATCATACGCTCAACGTCTTGCTGTCCAACGACGGGGCCAAGCTTTCGCGCGCCTCGACCGAGGTGGCCGTCGAGCGAGCTCAGGCCAATCCGATGCTGCATGACGCTGTGGTCAAACGCAAAGACATGCCCGCGGATTTGCTCAACGAGATGTATTTCGTTGTTGAAGCTCGTCTGCGCGAACGCATTCTCGAAGAAAATAGCCGATTGGACCCGAATCTCATCGATAAAGCCCTTAATAAGGGGCGAACTCGAGTCGCCGTAAATCATGGGTCTGTGCCTGCCGACTACGAAGATGCCAATGAGGCTATAGATCTCATGCGTCGAAATGGCAGTTTAACGCCACAAAAATTGGCGTCTTTTCTACGGGAAGGACAGAAAACCTACTTCCTCGTTGCTTTGGCTCAAATGGCCGATATTGACTATGCGACGACTCGGCAGATAGTCGAACGTAAGGAAATTGATGCGCTTGCTATTGCATGTCGTGCAGCCGATTTGGAGCGGTCGCTTTTCCTCACGTGTGTCATGATTTTGTTAAACAATGACAGCGATGCTCTTGCTAAAGCACAGGACTATGGGAGGCTTTATGCCGAGCTGCCAAAGGAAACCGCTTTACGAACCATCCGATTCTGGCGCGTTCGACGTTCAGAAGGTGGTGTGGCGGCCTGACCGATATGCGGGGCAACCGCACACAACCGTCTTGTCGGTTGGGATTCAGGCCCCGGGCGAAAGAGCCTCGTTGAGACCGTCTGCCGCTGTGTCCGCGAGATTCTTCAGTCCGTGGTCCGCAAAGATGTCGCGGGC
>JBKBWB010000220.1:0-3863 GCA_046289215.1 Asticcacaulis sp.
ATCGGGTTTGGCCTGTTGTTCGAACCCGGCCAAGGCGTGACCCTCGTGCCCGCTGCGGGGGCGGCTGCGCCAGCCGTGCCCTCGACCAGCACCGGGCTTGAAGGGATCTTGCTCAGCATTGTGCCGTCCAATCCGGTGGCGGCCCTGGCGGAGGGCCACGTCTTATCGATCATCTTCTTTTCGACCCTGCTCGGGATCGGGATCCTGATGGCCGGGGATGCGGGCAAGCCGCTAGGCGATGTCTTTACCTCGGCCTCGGAAGCCGTGCTCAAAGTCACCCAGATCGTCATGGAATTTGCGCCGCTCGGCGTCTTTGCCCTCGTGTCCTTTACCGTGGCCACGCAAGGCCTGGAGTCGCTGAAGTCGATTGCCGTGCTGGTGGCCTGCGTCTACGCCGGGCTTCTGACCCACATGCTGCTGGTCTATGGCGGGATCGTACGGATATTCGCCAACTTGCCGGTCCTGCGGTTTTTCCGTGGGATCCTGGATGCGCAGGCGGTGGCGTTTTCGACCGCGTCGAGTTCGGCCACCCTGCCCGTCACGATCAGCCGGGTCAGTGACAAGCTGGGTGTCAACCGCTCGGTGGCGGGGGCCGTGCTGCCGCTGGGTGCTACGGTCAATATGGATGGCACGGCGCTATATCTCGGCATTCTGGCCATGTTTACCGCTCAGGCCTTTGGCTACACCCTGGGCTGGGAGAACTATCTGCTGATTGCCCTGACGGCTGCTGTGGTTTCGATTGGGGCCGCGGGGATCCCCTCCTCGTCCCTGTTCCTGTTGGCGATTGTGCTCCAAACCTTTGGCGTCACACCGGAACAGGTGGCCTTGATCGTGGGCTTTATCCTGCCCGTGGACCGGATCATGGATATGGCGCGGACCACGGTCAATGTCACCGGCGATGCTGCCGTAGCCGTGACAGTTGCGCGCTGGGAAAAGGAAATCGACCTTGATGTGTACCGGGGCACCCGCAAAGCCGATGCCCCGGACATGGACCCAACGGTTTAAGACGCAGGGGCCGCCTTTGGCTCAACAGCCGCGGCCCGCAGGGACTCAGGCGCTTCGGACAACAGCCACAGCGTTGCCGCCCAGGCCGCCACGTTCTGGCGCAGGGACACCGGGTCTATGCGCGCCAGAATATCGTCCGCCGTGTGGTGATAGTTGAAATAGTCGGTCCCGTCCTGAAGCAGGTTAAACGGCGGCACCCCGGCCTGGACCGAAGGGATGGTATCGGGCCCACTGCCGGTGGCGGCCTTGGCGTCGACCATGATCTTGAGCGGGCTCATCACCCGATTGGCCATCTTGTGCGTTTCCGTACCCACGAGCGTGGCGGGTAGTTGCAGGCGATAAACCACCCCGGCCCCGAAATCGGACTCGGCAATCGCATGGGTCCCGCCAGCATGGGCCTTGGCATAGTGCGTACCGCCCGCCAGTCCCGGAAGCGGCTTGGGCTGGCTGACTTCTTCGGAGCCCCAGAACACCACCCGGATCGTGCGGGCGGGCTTTAGCCCCTGATCCTTGATCGCTTTCAGCGCCGCCAAGGTAATGGCCACACCGGCCCCATCATCAATGGCCCCGGTGCCCAGATCCCAGCTGTCGAGGTGGCCGCCGACGGCGATCACCTCATCGGGCTTGGTACTGCCCCGGATTTCTCCGATGACGTTTTGCGAGGTGGTCTCGCCCAGAACGCGCGGAGTGGCCAGCACCCGTAAGCGGATCGGGCTCTTGGACAAACGGGCCAGACGCTGAAGCTGGTCGGCATCGGGCGGCGAAATCGCCAGACCCGGCACGGCCTCGGGATCATAGGCCGTTGATCCGGTATGGGCAAAGCGGTGGTCATGGGTGCCAAGCGAACGCATCAGGAAGGCAACGGCGCCGCGCTTTTTCGCCTCGACCGGCCCTTGGCGGCGCATGGCTCCGGCATAGCCATAACCCGATCCGTCTTGAGTTTTAGCCGTCGGTTGCAGCACCACGGCGATTTTCCCGCTCAGGGTCCCTGCCGGGGCGTCCAGCATCTGCTGGAAGGTGTCGAACAAAACGGCTTCCCCCGTCACGCCCTCCGGCCCCGTGGCATTGGATCCGCCCAGGGTCGTGACCACCAGCGACTGGGGCGCATCGCCCAGGATCTCAACTTTTTCCGCTCCCCTCTCCCAGCGGACCAGCGGGAAGGTCTCAACGCGGACATTCTCCAGACCAAGCGCCTTCATCTGTTCAGCAGACCACTGGGCGGCGCGACGTTCGCTGTCGGACCCCGCCGGACGCGCGCCAAAGCGCGTGGTCAGCTGACTGACAAAATCATAGGCAAAGGGGGCTTCGAGGGCGGCATCCCGCAACCGGGCCGCCACGATTTCGGTCGGTTCCGCAACGGACTTTATGGATTGAGCCTTGGCCACAGCTTTTGGCTTAGCCGCCAAATCCGTTCCAGAGGCCAGATTCAAACTGAGACCCAACGCCAGACACAGGGCGAATACGGAAACGGGGTGATGATGATAGCGGCGCATAGGGTCCCTCCTGAGCGTCCTTACGGATCGTTGCAGAGGAACCTAGGCCGTGTTCCCGATGACAGCAAGCGTCAGGCGGACAGCCTCAGGCGATTGACTTGATCGGGGCCATACCGTCGAGCAAAGACTCGGTGAGATAAACCTCTGCGTCAATCATTGACAGTGCGGGCGCATAGCCAAAGCCCTGACCGAAGTGACAACCGACCGACAGGAGCTGTTCGGCCATGGCCTTGTTCTCGACCCCTTCGGCCACCACTTCGAGCGACAGGTCCCGTCCCAGCGCAATAACCGAGCGCACGATCTTGGCAGAGTTCTCTTCGGTCTCCATCGTTCGGACGAAATAACGGTCAATCTTGAGCGTATCGAATGGCAAACGGGCCAGATAGCTGAGCGAGGAAAAGCCGGTCCCAAAGTCATCAATCGCAAGCGCCGCGCCGACTTCACGCAGGGCCTTAAGGGTCAGAGCGGCCTGATCCGGGTTGCGCATGATATCGCTCTCGGTGACTTCGAGCTTCAATGCCCCGCGCGGCAAACCGGACTCCTGAATGACACGGCTGACATCCTCGACAAGGTGATAACGCTCGATCTCGCCTGCAGACAGATTCACGCTGACGAACATGCCATCGGGTGACGGGTGATGTTTGAGCCAACGCGAGAAGGTATGCGATGCCTTGGTCATCATCAGCATGCCCAGCTCATTCATCATCCCCATGTCTTCAATCAGACTGAGGAAGTCGCCCGGCATGATCAGCCCCTTGCGCGGGTGGTTCCAGCGAACGAGCGCTTCGAACCCGGCCACGGCACCGGTCTGGAGACGCACGATCGGCTGGTAATAAGGCTCGATTTCACCGCGGGCAAAGGCCCCACGTAGATCCGCTTCGAGCGCCAGCTTCGTCAGGCCATCGCTTTCGAGCGCCCGACCATAGGCCGCAACCCCGCCGCGTCCCGCTGACTTGGCGGCTTCGACGGCCAGTTCCGCCCGACGCACCAGTTCAGCCGCATCGGGGGCATTCTCGCCGCCTTCGGCGCTGACAGCCCCGAGCGAGAGACTGGGGTGAATATCAAAGCCGGCAATTCGCAGGGGCTGTTCCAGCGCACTTCGAAGGCGTTCAGAAATCCTCACGCCTTCTTTTCGGGCCAGAACGGCAAATTCATCTTCGCCCAGACGCGCAGGCAGGGCCTCTGCGGGGAACGCCGATTCTAACCGCGCGCCCAGCGCGGTCAGCACCAGATCTGCCCGGCCATGACCGAGCGCTTCATTGAGACGCCGGAACCGGTCAAGATCCGCGACCACCAGATCATAGGTCCCAGGCTGGCTCAGGACCTCCTGAGCGCGTTTCAGGAAGCTTTTGCGGTCAAGAAGTC
>JBKBWB010000221.1:0-3851 GCA_046289215.1 Asticcacaulis sp.
ATAGTCCGCGACAATCGAATGCGCTGCGACCCTGGCGGCGGGTGAAAAGGTTTCTGGCCCCAAGATCGCGACATCAAATCCCAGTCTGGCCGCAGCCAACGCCAACATTCGGCCCAGTTGTCCGTCACCGAGAATGCCCACGGTCGATCCAGCATTCAGGACAGAGGGGGATGAGAAGATGGTCATGGGGCCTCCAAGCGTTAGTCTTCGACGCTCAGGGGCACAGACTCGGTCTGGGCCGCACGCTGAGCGGCGACACGGGCGGCGAGGTCCGGATCGGACAGGGCCAGGATCTGAGCCGCCAAAAGTCCGGCGTTCTTGGCCCCCGCGGCGCCAACCGCCAGGGTGCCGACCGGGATCCCGCCCGGCATCTGGACGATGGATAACAGAGAATCGATCCCCTTCAGACCATCCTTGACTGGAACAGGGACCCCAAGCACAGGCAGGGTGGTCATGGACGCGGCCATCCCCGGAAGGTGAGCCGCACCACCGGCACCGGCGATGATGATCTTAAACCCGGCAGCTTGAGCGCCCGTGGCAAAATCGTAAAGACGCTGGGGGGTGCGGTGTGCAGACACGACCTGGGCCAGATAAGGCACCCCCAGCAGATCAAGCATGTCCGCCGCGTGCTTGAGCACCGGCCAGTCTGAGCGGCTGCCCATGATAATGGCCACAAGCGGCGCAGATGCGGGGCGGGTGTCTGTCTGGCTCATCCGCAAGTCCCTCTGAGGCGGAAAAGCCGGGGAGTATAGGCACAGACGGAGCGGGAGCAAGCAATCGTGCTGGCAATCTGACAAAATATCGGCATAGAATCGCGGCAAAGCTTCGAGAATCCTGCTTTTATCGAGGCTCAGTCCCCGTTTCGGAGTTACCTCTGACCATGAGCCGCCTTGATCGTGCCCGAAATGCCGCATCCGGTCGGTCTTCCCGGCCCACGGGGTCAGGCGTGCAGGGGTTGGGCGCGGATCCGTCTGAAGCGGAACCACAGCGGGCCAGCCCCCATAGCCCCCGCACGGCATCTGCCCCCAATGAGACGGACGGGCTGTCCGACGCATGGCCTTTGGCCGCGCGGCGTCTGATCGAAAGCTTATCGGCGGAAGTGTTGAGCCTGAGGGCCCGCATTGCCGATCTCGAAGGACGAGCTGCACAAGCGGAAGCCTTGGCTGATACCGATACCCTGACCCCGGCCCTGAACCGGCGCGCGTTTCTGCGAGAAGTGCAAAAGACACTTGCCTTTTGTCGTCGATACAATGAAAGCGCCTCAATCCTGTTTCTGGACATGGACGGCTTTAAACGGATCAATGACACCTTTGGTCATGCTGCGGGGGATGCAGCCTTGATCCGGGTTTGCGAGCTCTTGATGGCTCAGGTGCGCGAAAGCGATAGCGTTGGTCGCCTGGGAGGAGACGAATTTGCAGTCTTACTGCAACACGCGGATCTCGATACCGCCCACAACAAAGCGCTTCATCTCGAAGATTTGCTGAATCGGTCTGTTGTGGCCTGGAACGGCCTGGAGATTCCGATGGCCGGCTCCTTCGGTGTGCGGGCCTTTGCTCAGCAAGACAGCGCCGAACAATGGCTGGCTGAGGCCGACGCCTTGATGTTCCTGAATAAGAAGAACCCGCGGTAAGCGAAACCTACCTTCGATTCCAGTCAGGCAATAATGTCCGGAAGGATTTGGTCTTCGATCTCGACGATCTGATCGCGTAAAGCGAGCTTCTTGCGCTTAAGCCGCGCAATCAGAATCTGATCCGGGACGGGCATGATCTCCAGCGCCTGAATCGACGCATCGAGGTCCTGGTGCTCCTGACGAAGGACCGCCGCTTCATGACGCAGGGCCAAAACCCGAGAACTGACCGGCAAGGCCTCGACCCGGGCTGAACTAAGCATTACCGGCGTATCGTCATCGTTTGTAGGCTTCATGTCTTGTCCGAGCATCAGAACCGGCATCCGTCCGGCAAAACCGGGCAAAGTCCGACATTTCAGAGACTTGACGCAACAGACGTCTGGGCGACCCTGTGCGTGACCATTGACGAATATAGCGCAAATCCGATCAGGACGAAAGCGCATCCACGAGCTGGGTCAGGGCCGCGCGCGGCGCCTGTCCCGACCAGGCCTTGGCAAGCCGCGCGACGGTATCAACCACCGCCGGAACCCGGCGACCAGACGGCCCTTCTGACCACTCCAGCGCTTCCAGCCCCTCCAGCAACGCTTTTTCGGCCATGAGTTCCACCGCCTTGACCTGGTCTCGAACCTGTTCCCGAGCCAGATCATCGAGATCGGGGTGGGGCTTTTTCATGGCCTGACGTACCGCGCGCAGGGGCCGAACCGCCAGATCATCCCAAGCCCGAGCCAGATCACAGGCCGCTTCAAGCGTCTCCTCATCCCCGGTCCATCCGGCCTGCCCAGCCCAGATCGCCCAAAGCAAGAGCGGGACGTTTTGGCCAAAATCATCCTGAAGATGAAGACAAATCGGCGGGACACTCGGGCGCTGATATCCCGCCACGGCCCAGTCCCACAGAGGCATCGCTTCAGCGGACATCAGCCTTCTCCCGCCTCTGCCACCGTATCCAGGCTCTCGCCCCAACGGCGCACGGGCGCCCAATTGAGCCCGAACAGGTCCAGCACCCGGCCTACAGATTGATCCACCATGACGTCCAAATTTTCGGGGTTGGCATAAAACGCCGGAACCGGCGGGGCGATGATGGCCCCCATTTCCGCGAGTTGCGTCAGTTGCCGCAAATGACCAAGATGGAGAGGGGTTTCCCGGATCATCAACACCAGCCTCCGCTGTTCTTTGAGCGTCACATCCGCCGCGCGGGTCAGCAGGGAGCTGGTCACGCCACTGGCGATTTCGCTCCAGGTGCGCACAGAACAGGGGGCGACGACCATGCCCAGTGTCCGAAATGATCCAGAGGCAATGGCGGCCCCTACATCGCCCGAGCGATAGGCGACATCCGCGCGATCCATCACATCCGCCAGCGACAAATCCGTCTCAGACTGGAGGGTCAGGGCCGCCGCCTTGCTCATCACCAAATGGCTCTCAACCCTCAGCTCCCGAAGGGCATCCAGCATCCGCAGGCCATAGATAATGCCAGACGCGCCGGTTATCCCGACCGCCAAACGTCGGGGAACGGACAGTTCAACCCCCGGATATTCGTCAGAATGCCCCATATTGAAACAGCTCCCGATTGCGTGATTGCTTGTAACCGAATGTGATTCCACAGAACGTTAAATGAGGTGTTGGCTGGGGTGGCAACAGCAAGAGGAGACGTATTCATGGCTATCGACGCTCGCATCCGCGAACTCGACCACCGTCATCAAACCCTCGACGTCGCCATCCGGGACGAATTACGCCGCCCGGTGGCCGATGCGGTCCGGCTCAAGGAGCTGAAGCGCCGAAAGCTGAAGCTAAAAGACGAGATGCAACATCTGAAGTCTCAGACTCAGATGCAATAAAGGCCGTAACCCTGTACGGCCTTTGCCGCCAAGGCGGCAATCAAAGAAAACCGCGCCAGGTCTGACCCGGCGCGGTTTTTTTAATCTCAGTCTTCGTCGCTGTGATCGACATCCGCCAGGGAGCCACGCCCGAACAGACTGTTGGCGTCCGGCAGGGCCGAGGTTCGACCGTGATCGTCATCCTCGTCGTCCGCATAGGCATGGACCTCAGTGGCCGGGCGCAGAGACGCCCCATCCTCGATCGGCACACCGCTCTTGGCGCGCTTATCGGCAGCAGCCCGCACGACCTTGTCCAGCTCGATCTGCGACACCAGCCCGCGGATGCGACGCAGGTTGTCGACGTAGTCGGCGACCAGCAGGCTGTTGCCCTGGGGCAGCGCCATGACGACGCC
>JBKBWB010000222.1:0-3837 GCA_046289215.1 Asticcacaulis sp.
TCAATAGTCAAAAGGTCAGCCATGATCTGGCAGGGGTGGCTTTTGTCCGTCAGACCATTGATGACCGGCACGCTGGACGCCATGGCAAAGCGCTCTACATCATCGTGACGATTGGCGCGGATCATCACCGCGTCGACCATGCGAGACAGCACCCGAGCGGTGTCTTCGACGGTTTCACCCCGGCCCAACTGCATATCGCCCGCCGAGACGATCAGACTATCGCCGCCCAGCTGGCGAATGGCCGCATCAAAGGAAAAGCGCGTCCGCGTTGAGTTCTTTTCGAAGATCATTGCCAACACGCGGTCTGCCCCTGGGGCGTCGGGATCAATGGCCCCTTTGGGACGACCGACCCGAGCCTGTTTCCGGGCTCGGGCATCATCGAGGATCGCGCGCAGATCCTGAGCGCTCAGTCGCCACAAATCAAGAAAGTGGCGAACGCTCCCGCTCGCACTCATGCTCCGGCCTCAACCGCGGCCTGTGTCTTTGCGCGAACAGCCAGTAAGGTCTGCTCAAGGCGGTCTACCGCTTCACGCGCGTCCTCTTGAGTCAGGATCAGAGCCGGGAGCAAGCGGATGCAATTATCCCCCCCCCCTGCAACAAGCAAACCATGATCACGCGCCAGAGCCATAACCTCGCGGTTATTGGCCACCAATTTGACGCCAATCAGGAAGCCCTTGCCGCGGATATCGACCACCTGATCCGGCAGGCGCTCCTTGAGGCCATGCAGTTGCTGAGCCAGATACTGACCAACTTCGGTCACATGTGCGAGGGTTTCCGGCTTGGTGATTTCATTGAAAGCGGCCAGAGCCACCGCCATGGCCAGAGGATTGCCTCCGAACGTCGATCCATGGGCGCCAACACCCATACCCGATGCCGCTTCCGCTGAAGCCAGACAGGCCCCTACCGGGAACCCGCCGCCCAGAGCTTTGGCAGTTGCCAGGATATCCGGGGCCGCCCCGGCCCACTCATAGGCCCAAAGCTTGCCTGTCCGACCCATGCCGCATTGGACTTCGTCAAAAATCAGCAGAATGCCGTGCTGGTCGCACAGTTCGCGCAGCCCCCGCAGGCAGCCTTCCGGAATAGCGCGCGCCCCGCCTTCGCCTTGAACGGGCTCGACGAGAATCGCTGCCGTGGTCGGCGCGGCGGCGGCGGCCTTCAGGGCCTCGTGATCACCAAAAGGCAGATAAACATAACCCGGAAGCTTGGGACCAAAACCATCGGTGTAGGTCGGGTTGCCCCCTGCATTGACGGCTGCGTACGTCCGACCGTGGAACGCGCCTTCAAAGGTGATGACGTCAATCCGCTCGGGCGCGCCCTTGGCACTGTGATACTTGCGCGCCATTTTCAGGGCGCATTCTATCGCTTCCGTGCCCGAGTTAGTGAAGAACACCGCGTCCGCAAAGGACGTTTCGCATAGGCGATCCGCCAGCACTTCCTGATCCGGAATGCGGAAGATGTTTGAGACATGCCAAAGCTTTTCAGCCTGGGCCTTCAGCGCCTCAACCAGCTTCGGATGAGCATGGCCCAGGCCATTGGTTGCGATCCCCTGAACCAGATCGAGGAACACGCGGCCATCCTTGGCGTGCAGTCGCACCCCTTCACCCCGTTCAACTTCGATCGGCGCCCGATTATAGACGCCCAGCAGATGCCCGCTCACCGTATGTCTCCTCACGCTGCCCCTGGCAGCTCTGATTAAAGCCTTGCAGCAAAAAAACCGGCCCCGGGCGTTAACCTCGGGGACCGGAGAAGTAGTGATGTGCAATTGAGGTGGCGTCAACACCACCTCCACCGCTGGATAGGAAGAATTTACTGGACGCGCTTGGCCTTGATTCCGCGTTCCGCGAGAATGGCTTGAACGCTGTCTTTGCCAGAGAGATGCAAAGCGCCAACGGCGATAAAGGTCGTGCCCTTGCCTTCCATGCGCTTGGCAATAGCATCAGCCCAATTGAGGTTTCTATTCGTTAGCATCATATCATAAACATAGTCGCCACCTTTGGACCTCATTTCCTCTGCAGCGCCATCTAAACCGGTTTCATTTCCAGTTCTCCAATTTTCTGCAAGCTTATCGAGTTCAGAAACACCTTTTCCTGCTTCTGAAATTGAGTAGTTAAAAAACTTAAGCTCTTCAGCTTCTGGCATACTTGCGAAGAAAGACATTTGCATCTCAACGCCCTCCAAGCTGACCATTTGCTTTTTCGCAGCTTCTGCTTCGGTCATCAGGACCTTATCGGCTCCCGAATTGGGGTCATAACCGGCCTTCATCATAGGAACGAGCGAGATCTGCAAGCCCACCAACCATGGACGCAAGGGCTCTAGCTGGGCTGCCGGAAGACCAAAGTCAGATGCGACTTTTTGAAAGGCCTTCAGTTCTTCCGGGGAAAGACGTGATGACAGCGGCTTATCCAGCGAAAGGCCGTATTTCATGACAGCTGCCTGAGCCTTGGCCTGATCACCAACATCCGTGGCTTCAAACCAGACATCTTCAGAAGCCTTGAAAGCCTCATCCATGGCTTTGGTGCGCCATACCGTATCCTTTTTGATCAGGTGCATGGTGCCAAACAGATAAACCGTCGAGTCCTTGTCCTTGAGCACCCACATGGCCGGGGCATTACCCTTGGCTTCGGCCTTTGCAGGCTTCGTCAGGGCAATCGTCGCAGCGACCAAAGCCGCTCCTGCGAACAGACTGATGAAAAAAGCCTTCGTTGCCTTTGATTTCGTTTCTTGGGTCATTTGAGCATCCTTTCTTGGTAAGAAGTTTAGTTGGTTACTGGGACAAACCGCGCCGGATCGCGATGACAGTTGAACTGATGAGATAAACACCCATCAGGACCAAAGTGAGAGTCCACGCGGATACCGTCGGCACCAGAGCGAATTGCTCAGCGGCGGCATAAAGAAAAAGGCATCCCTGAAGCAGCCAGAAGCAAAACGCAGCCGCTTCAATCGAGACCCGGCGGATAAGCTCATCTGATGCTTTCCAGACCCAGACATTCAGGGCTGTTTGGAATGCCATCAATGCGACAACCAGACCAAAGCCAACGCCCCCGGCCAGGCCCACCAAACGTCCCCCTTCGACCAGTGACAGCATAACCCCAGCCAGCATCAGGATCGCACCTTGAAGGGCAAAGGCGTGTCGCTCTTTGCGGCTCAGCTTGTATGCCTCTCCTGCGGACAAAGCCATTGTGCCGTTCAGCGCTGTAACAACGATGACAATCCCCATAATCGCCAGGCCAAAGCCCAGACAATAGGCCACTAGGGACTGAAGTGAGACCTCGATTTGCAGATTTTTTGCATACCGAGCCAGTCCATAGCCCCCCAGTCCGCCGAAGACAGCAATGACCCCAAGAACACCGAACTTAAGCACCCACCCCTTCCAAGGACGGGAACCGGTTACGGAAGCATCTTCATTCAACTCAGACTTCGTCATCGAAAATGTCCTCGATCTTGAGTTCAAACAGGCGGGCAATTCGAAACGCTAACGGCAAAGACGGATCATATTTTCCGGTCTCAAGGGCATTTATACTCTGGCGCGAGACCTCGAGCCGTTCGGCCAAATCCGCTTGGGACCAGTTGCGTTCAGCCCGCAAGACTTTAAGGCGGTTCTTCATATGCCCCCCCTCAAACAGACACTTCGCGCCGCGTTCATGCGTCCCTCACGACAAAGGACAACAAGCCGAAGAGGCCAAAGAACACAGGCAGACATAGAAACAGGGGAAAGTCAGGCGCCTTGGCGTAGATTTCCAAAAAACCCCAGAGCGTGACAAACGCCAGCAGCCCGCCCGCCGCCAGCACGATGCGCTTGGTTGTCAGAAAGCGGATGTACTCATCGCTCTCCACAAG
>JBKBWB010000223.1:0-3835 GCA_046289215.1 Asticcacaulis sp.
GGACTCTGCCTATGAAATCCTCACTCGACGGGCTGAGACGGCTGTAGACGCGGCTGAGGCGGAAGACGCCGTTAAAACCGACTCTCCATCACCCAAGTCCCGAACTCGCACTGAACCTGCCCCGGCTCGGTCGCAAAGACAGGGCGCCTTCGAAGCCTTGGCCGTCTCCCTACTCCGGACCGTCGGCGCACAGGTCGGCCGTGAGATTGTGCGCGGTGTGATGGGGTCGCTGAAAAAACGCCGATAGCCTTAGCGTGCTGCGGGAACGATCCGCCATTTGCGCAGCGCATGCTTGACCCGGCCGGCTTCACGACCGGCCGCGTCGCCGCGCCCCATATAGAGATCAACGCGGACCTGCCCCTTGATTGCGCCACCTGTATCCAGGGCCGCGATCATGCGCTGATAGATAGGAAACGCCCCATTCAGCCCCGGTGCATTGGCATCGATCCACATCAAATCGCCATAGCGATGGAAGGCAGGGTCAATCGCGCCGGATGCTCCAGCAGGCAAGGGCACATTGGCTGCACCGACGGGATCTTTGCCATTATCCGGTTCTATGCGGAAAAACGCATAGCGCGGATTAAGGTTCATGATCTCCTGAGCTTTGGGCCCGCGATTATCGGCTAACCACCTGCGGATGTTTTCGCCGGATGACTGATCCCGCCCCAGAATGCCGCGTTCAACCATCGGACGGGCAATCCCAACAAACGGGCGCCCATTGTCCGCAGCATAGGCTGCATGCAAGCTCGTGCCATCCGCAAAGCGCAAATAGCCAGACCCTTGAAGCTGCATAAAAAAGTAGTCTTCCGGGCGCATCCAGACATCAGAGTCAACGGGAATGGCTTCAATGGCCTCGCGCTCGGGATAGGGCAGTAAACGACCGGCAACAGACTGTACAACAACCTTCTGTCCTGACAAATCTGGCGAAATTTCAGCCCCATCTACAATGAGCAAATCATCCGGCTTGAGTCGGACAGCTGCTGAGAATTCATCCGTTTTGACCGCACTTGCCGGATATTCTGGCGCATAATAAGCCGTCAACAGACCCGTTTCTCCAATCCGCTCCGTCCGGAACCGATCATTCAGATAGGCTTTAATAGTTTTAGGATGGGTTTGTTTAAGGGTGCGTAGATCTTCACAGATCCGCGTCAGATCCGGTCTGCGCCGGGAGTCACAGGCTGCAAGTACCGAAGCGATCATGCTCTGCCCGTCGGCTTTGTCCCATCCCGGCAAGGCCGACAAACGTGCGACTTCGGGTATCTCGGCGACTGGTACCTTGGGATCAATCGGATCTGGCTTCGTCGCATCCGGAACGGGTTTTTCAATCGGTGGCGCGACAGGTGGAACCGGGCTAACCGGCGTTTCTGGTGTCTTCACCGTCGAACACGCCGCAAGCCCCAGCAACACGACCCCAAGGCACAGGGTTCGTGTGCGTCCCCCCCAAACTTTATCTTGCATCAGGCAACCGCTTCTTTGACTTCTGTCAGCAGCCAGTTAGCGTCCTTCGCCTTAACTTTACGTGTAAAGGTCCAAATTTCGGCGGTACGGCGGGTATCCCCCGCCACATCGGCCTCAATATTGGCTGACTTGACGACCATTTCCGCGAGAAAGCGAACGCGAACCCGCGCCATATCATCCTGAATTTCAGCGTGCTCCAGATCTGCGCGTGGCGGCGAGACAAAGCTGACTTGCTCGGACACATTTTCTGACACCCGGCCTTCGATGACGGGTTCATAAGCAGCATAGACCGGATCCGTAACCAGCGGACGCAAAGCGTCTTTGTCGGAGCTGAAAAAAGCCGAGACAATCGACTCATAAGACTTGGCGGCCGTTTCAAGAAACTGAGCTTCTTCAAAACCCGGGTCTTGCGACTTCAGAGTCTCAACACCCGGGATCGTCGAAACGAGTCTGGGTGCGGAGTCCTTGAGTACAGACAGCCCTGCGGACGAAGCCGGTTTTGCCGATCCATCGGACTCCTGGCCCATGTGACCTGTGCGGCGCCCCAGCACATTATAAAGCTGATACAGGACAAACGCGGCCAACGCCGCGAAGAAGATCATCATCAGTTCCATAACGCCAAGACCTGTTCTGGATGCGGGTTATACGTTGGAGGCTTCTTATATAGGTCATTCCGCTCATGGAAACAGGGATGTGGTCCGTTCCGCCGCGTTGCGTCCTTTCTGTACCCATGATAGCAGCGATTGCATGAGGGACACGCGGGTGCGGTTGTCCCATGGAGTGAGAGATGACTGACGTTCCTGCCGAAACCCCGAACGATGCGGCCCCGGTCCAGGTCAATCCGGAAGGTCCGGTAATGCGGGTTCTGGCCCAATATGTTCGTGACTTTTCGTTTGAAAATCCTCGTGCGCCGGAGTCCCTGCGTCTTGAAGGTCGCCCGGACATAGACATGGGCGTGGAAATGAATGCCCGTGGTCGGGCGGATGGTCTGTTTGAAGTTGACCTAAAACTGCGTGTTGACGCCAAATCCGAAGAAGGCGCCCTGTTCACTGTCGAACTGGTCTATGGCGGTCTGTTCCAGATCGGCAATGTCACGGAAGATCAGGTTGAGCCGATGCTGTTGGTCGAATGCCCGCGCTTCTTGTTCCCGTTTGCGCGTCGAATCATCGCCGATGCGACGGCTGATGGTGGCTTCTTCCCGCCGTTCATGATGGAGCCGATCGACTTCACGGCCCTTTATATGGCGCAAAAGTCAGGCGATAGCCTTTCAACCCAAGAGCCCGCCGGACAGGCCTGAAATCACTTAGGCCATTGGACAGTTCAAAAGCCCGGCTCGTAAGTGCCGGGTTTTTTTTGTCCTGAGCTAGAGTGTATTGTTTTACGACATCACTTGACGTCTTCGCGAAACCAAGGACCAATCAAGACCTCAGAAAACGCCGTTCGGGGGGTGTCATGGGTTGCGTATCGTCTTGGGTTAAGCCTGTGCGGGCTGTGACGTTGGCCAGTGCCTTGTTGGCGGGAACGGCGGGAAGCGCCTGGGCTGCAGAGCCTGATTATGTGGCGGCCATTCGGGCGGATTACCAAAAGGATCTCGGGGCGCTGTGGGATCATTTCCACCGGACGCCGGAGCTGAGCACGCAGGAAACCGAAACGGCCGCCCGCATGGCCAAGGAATTGCGCGCCGCCGGGGCCGAGGTGACCGAAGGCGTGGGCGGGACGGGCGTGGTGGCGCTGATCCGCAATGGCAAGGGGCCGGTCGTGCTGCTTCGGGCGGACATGGATGGTCTGCCGGTCAAGGAAATGTCCGGCCTGGCCAATGCCTCGACAGCCACTCAGGTCTGGAAAGCGGATGGTGTGACCTATCCGGTCATGCATGCCTGTGGCCACGATGTGCATATCACGGCCATGGTGGCGACGGTGCGCCAGCTACAACGGCTCAAGACGCGCTGGAAAGGCACGCTTGTGGTCGTGATACAGCCCGCTGAAGAGCGGTTGCTGGGGGCCAAGGCCATGATCGAAGACGGGCTCTATACCCGCTTCCCCAAGCCCGAATATGCCCTCGCGTTTCATGTCAATTCCCTGCTGCCTGCGGGGAGCGTCTCGGCGTCGGAGTCGATCCAGTATTCGTCCTCGGACGCCATCGATATCCATGTGCATGGGGTTGGGACCCATGGTGCCGCCCCGCATCTGGGCAAGGATCCTGTCTATATCGGCAGCCAGATCGTTCAGGCGCTGCAGGGGCTGATCAGCCGCGAGCGGCCGCCCCTGAAACCGGGCGTTATCACAGTCGGGGCCTTCCATGCCGGGTCCAAGCACAACATCATTTCAGACCGGGCTGACCTTCAGGTGACGGTGCGGGCCAATGACGAAGAGACCC
>JBKBWB010000224.1:0-3830 GCA_046289215.1 Asticcacaulis sp.
CAACTCACGCCCTCGCCTGGAGTTCCCAGCCGGGCTGCCTATACCGGCGGTCTGTTGAGCGCCCAGGACGGAGAGACCCTGCGTGGGGTGCTCGCCGCCGCCAAGAGCCGTAACAGCAGCCGGGCCGAGGCGCTTCGCCAATCGCTGAGTGATCCTCTGGCCAAGAAAATCGCCCTGTGGGCCATGATCGACAATGGTCTTGCGCCCCAAAGCTTTATCGAACTGGATGGGGCGCGTCGGGATCTTTGGGACTGGCCGCGCGCCAACCGTCGGCAGGTTGCTGCGGAAAGCCTTCTGGCCACATCCGGTTTGAGCGATGCCCGGATCGTCGACTGGTTCCAGGGCAGCCCACCGGAAACCTTTGACGGGATGATGGCGTTGGCGGCCGCTCATGAGCGTCTGGGCCAGAGTGCCAAGACCCGCGAGCTGGTGCGGCACTGGTGGCGGACCGCCCTGCTCGACCTGGAGCCTCAGACCCGTCTACGGGCCCAGTATGGTCAATATCTGACCGCTGAGGATCATGCCGCGCGGCTTGATAGTCTGTTGTTAGGGCCTCAAGGTCCTGCGGCGCGTGAGATGCTGTCGCTTGTCGGGGCTGAACACCGCCAAGTCGCCGAAGCCGTGATGGCCCTGCGCGGGCGCTCGGCTCAGGCCAATAGCCTGTTTGGGGCGGTCGAGGGCCTGACGGGGCGTTATCCGGTGCTCGCGTTTGAGCGCGCCCGGTTCCTGCGCGCCAGCAATCTTGAGACCCTCGCCTATCCGCTATTGAACCAATTCCCGCCTGCCCCCGCCCATGAAGCCGGACAGCGGCTCTTGTGGGAAGAGCGCTTGAGCTTTTTCCGCCGTGCCTATCGCAACAAGGACTTTTCCGCCGCCTATGCGGCGATGAACGGGGCCAGTTTCCCGGCGGGCGAGCGTCGGGCCGAATCGGCATTCTTCGCTGGTTGGGTGGCCCTGACCCGACTGAACCGCCCGGCAGATGCCCTGCGTCACTTCGAAGAGATCCGCATCGCCGGGTCCACGGGAATTACCCAGTCCCGAGCCCATTACTGGCTGGGCCGTTCCTATGAAGCCCTCGGGGATGCAGAAAAGGCGCAGGCCCATTTCCAGCAAGGGGGCCAGCACATGTTTGCCTTCTATGGGCAGCTGGCGGCAGAAAAGGCCGGGATCAAGACCCTGACGCTCGGCAAGGATCCGATCCCGGGACCGGCGGACAAGGCCCGTTTTGAAGCCCGGGAGTCCGTCCGGGCCATCCGGATTCTGGCGGATATCGGCGAATTGCCCCTGGCGCGCACCTTTATGTTGGCTGTCGATGATATCCTGCCCAATGCTGAGGAAGCGGCGCTGCTGGTGGATCTGGCCGCCCAGCTCGATGGGCAGGATACGGCCATGCGCATTGCCCGGGTCGCCATGCAGCGCGGACTTTATCTGCCCGAGCGCGCCTATCCGCTGCGGGACATTCCGGCGGTCAAGGGGCCGGAACCGGCCTTTGTGCTGGCCATCACCCGCCAGGAAAGCGGTTTTGACCCGCGCGTCCGCTCCCACGCCAATGCGCGCGGCATGATGCAGCTGATCCCGCCCACGGCCCGGGCGGTGGCAAAGCGCATGGGCTATAGCTACAGCGACGAAAAGCTGTGGGATCCGACGTTCAACATGTCCCTCGGCAGCTACCACCTTCAGGAGTTGGTCGAGCAGTATAACGGCTCCTATGTCATGACGGCCGCCGGCTATAATGCCGGGCCGAACCGCCCGCCGCGCTGGCGCGAGGAATGCGCCGATCCGCGCGGGGACAAGTCCGATGCCATTGTCTTCATCGAATGCGCGCCCTTTACTGAGACGCGCAACTATATGATGCGGGTGATGGAAAACCTGAATGTCTATCGTGCGCGGCTGAATGGCGGGTCTGCGCCCCTGACCCCGGCGGCAGTCATCAGCCGGGGCGAGCGCGATATGCCAACGGGACCGCGCCCTTACCTGTCTTCCGGGTCCTGAGGATAGAGCGACAACTCCGGGCCATGCGGGGTCTGGGACCAGACCCCCTCGACCCCGAACACCCGCGACAAGGTTTCCCCATCCAAGGCCTTTTGCGGGGCTCCGGATCGGACCAGACGCCCCTCAGACAGGACGGCGATGTCGGTGGCATAGCGCGCGGCAAGGCGCAGGTCATGCAAAGCCACAAGCACCACCCCGCCGGCATCGGCATGGCGGCGTAACCCGTCCAGCACCACAAGCTGAGTGCGCGGGTCTAAGCCTTCGACCGGCTCGTCGAGCACCAGGGTTCGCGCCCCTGTGGCCCAGAGCCGCGCCAGCAGCACGCGCGCTTGCTCACCGCCGGACAGATCCAAAACGCTTTCACGGGCCTTGTGGCCAAGATTGACCCGCTCAAGGGCCGCCTCGACTCGTTCCCGGTGCGGATCGCGGGTCGAAGGCGGTATCCCCAGCGCAACAATGTCCGCCACCGAAAGCCCCCAGGCGATCCGGCGCTGTTGGGGCAGATAGCCCAGGCGGCTCGCCCGCTCTGGCGCGGACCATGCCCGCACAGGCCGCCCCTCTAGTTTTGCCGTGCCGGACCGGGGCCGCTCCAGCCCACACATCAGGCGGATCAAGCTCGATTTCCCCGCGCCATTGGGGCCACACAGGGCAAGCATTTGCCCGGGGTGCAGGCTCAGGCTGACCGCCTCGACGCTGTGAGGGGCCTTGCCACGGGGCGCATAGGTCAGGGCCTTCGCCTCTAACAACGGGGTCTCAAGATCCATCGTCATGAGCGCCAGCTCCGAGCAGCGCGCCAGGCCAGAAGGCCAAAGATCGGGGCCCCCACAAGGGCGCTCAGAACGCCCAGTTTCAGTTCCGCCTCGGTCGGGATCATCCGCACCAGACAATCGGCGAGCACCACAAACACCGCACCAAACAGGGCCGAAGGGGCCAGCACTCGGGCCGGATCCTGACCCACAAACGGGCGCACCATGTGCGGGGCCGCCAGTCCGATAAAGCCGATCATGCCCGCCACCGCCACGGCCACACTGGCGCAAAGGCTGGCGCACAGGACCGCCACCATCTTGAGCGGACGCACGGGTAAGGCGCTGCTGGCGGCGGTCTCTTCACCAAGGCTCAGAATACGTAAGAGCGGCGCACAGAGGGTAGCCAGGATGCCCCCCGCCAGAAGAGCCACAGCCGCCCACAGAACATCGCCCATATGCCGATTTTCCACCGACCCCATCATCCAGCCCATGATCTCGGCCATGGCCAGCGGCGACGGCGACAGATTATAGACCAGCGCCGTCAAGGCCCCGCCGAGGCTGCTGGCGGCGACACCAAACAGGATCAAGGCCTCGGGCTCCGGATGGCGCAGGGTGTAGAGGCTCAGCAACAGGGCAAACCCGAGGGCAAACCCCAGAGCAAACCCCTCCGTGACACCGGGCACGAGACTAAAACCCAATACAATGGCCAAAGCGGCTCCAAGGCCCGCCGCCGAGGAAATCCCCAGCACGCCAGGATCGGCCAGCGGATTGCGCAGCAAACCTTGCAGCACGGCCCCGGACAGCCCGAGCAAGGCCCCGACCAGCGCCGCCGTCAGGGCACGGGGCAAACGGATCTGGAAGAGGATTTCCCGGGACAGAGAGTCTTGATCCGACAATGCCGCGCGGATCAGGGACACGTCCGTTCCGCCCTCGCCCATAAGTAATGAGACAATCAAACCCGCCAGCAGGGCCACGCCAAGGGCTGTTAGTAAGCCCCCATCTCGTTTCAGGTCCGTGATCATAAACGCGCCTCTTTTACCGCTCCGGCCCGGGCCAACCGCTCAAGGGCTTCGACCGCGAACCACGCCGGAC
>JBKBWB010000225.1:0-3822 GCA_046289215.1 Asticcacaulis sp.
CGTCCAGGACGGGATGCAAATCCCCTATCCGCTGGCGACAGACGATCTGCATCACGAAGTCGAGCTGGTTCTGGCCTTGGGCGACAGCTTGCCGCCGGAGGGTGCGTCTCATCTCGACCTTAAAAGCGCCGATGCCGCGATCTGGGGCTGGGCCGTAGGCCTTGATCTGACCCGCCGCGATCTGCAGGCGCGGGCTAAGGCCGCCGGACAGCCGTGGGATGCCGCCAAGGGCTTTGATCAATCCGCGCCTTGCGGGACGATTACGCGCCGCAGCGATTTGGAAACCGTGTCGGGTGCGATCCGCCTGTGGGTTGGGGACGATCTTCGCCAATCAGCCCACCTCGCCGATATGATCTGGTCCCCGGCCCAGATTGTGGCCGAAGCCTCGAAACTCTGGCGTCTGGCCCCCGGCGATCTGATCTATACCGGCACCCCCGAAGGCGTCGGTGCGGTCGCGCGCGGCCAGACCCTGAAGGCGTCAATCGACGGCCTTTCACCGCTTACAGTGGACGTGATCTGATGGATCTTACACTTTATGGCTACTGGCGCTCGGGCACCAGCTATCGCACCCGCATCGGCCTGGAACTCAAGGGCCTCAGCTATGAGACGGTTGCTCTGGATCTGCGCCAGAGTGCCCAGAAATCTGACACGTTTTTGGCCTTAAACCCTCAAGGCTTGGTTCCGGCGCTCAAAGCCGGGGACCAGATCCTGACTCAAAGCCCGGCCATTCTGGAATGGCTCGACGAGCAGTATCCGCAAAACCCACTTTTGCCATCCGATCCGCTCAAGCGGGCACAGGTGCGGGCTTTGGCAGCGCTTGTGGGCTGCGATATTCATCCGCTCAATAACTTGCGCGTCCTCAAGGCGGTGCGGGGACTGGGCGCGGCGGACAATGACTGGGCCGGGCAATGGATTGTGCCGGGCTTTGCGGCTGCAGAGGCCCTGATGGCCGGACAGCCCGGACCTTGGGCCTTTGGCGAAACGCCGGGTTTGGCGGATTGCTATCTGGTGCCCCAGATCTATTCCGCGCGGCGTTTTGGTGTGGATATGAGTGCTTTTCCTCGCTTGAGTGCGCTCGAAGCCGCCGCCAATGCCCACCCAGCCTTTATCGCCGCCCACCCGGACAACCAGCCCGACGCCGATTAAGAGGCTCAGGCCGCTTCAGCCAGCACCTGGCGGATCTGATCCAACACCGCCTGACCATAGCGCCGGATCTTGGTCTCACCGAGGCCGTCGATCCGTTGCAGAGCATCGAGCGAACGGGGCCGGATCCGAGCGATGTCGAGCAGGGTCCGATCATAGAACACCACATAGGGCGGGACATTCTGGGCGCGGGCTTGATCACGCCGCCAGGCCCGGAGCGCCTCAAACAGGGCGGCATCTTCCGCCGGGACCTGCAAAGCCTCGCCCCGGATGCGCGGGCGCTGGGCGTTATCCCCAGGCTGGCTGCGACTGTCGCGCGACGAAGGCGCGGGCGGGCTGTTGGCCACCTGTATGCGCCGTTCGCCCCGGAACACCGCCCGGACGCCCTCGACATCCCCGAGGATAAGCAAGGGCTTGCCTTCATTGGGGTCTTCGGCCAGCAGCCCCTCGAATTGCAATGCATCCAACACTTGTCGCCAGCGCGGCGGGCTATGGCGCCGTCCAATGCCAAAGGTCGACAAGGACTGTTGCCAGCCGCCGTCATCGGGCGCCTTGCCCGTCAGATGGTCGATGATCTTGATCCGCCCGAACCGTCCGCCCAGACGGTGCACGGCCGAGAGCGCCATCTGCGCCGCCTCGGTCAGATCTTCGGCCTCGACGGCATCGCGGCAGACATCGCACTGGCCGCATGGTCGCGCTCCGGTCTCGCCGAAATAGTGGCGCACCCCCATCGGTCGGCAACTGGCGCCATCGAGAAAGGCATAGAGCTGGCGCAGCTTGGCCCGCTGGGGCTGTTTGACCTCATCCGGGACCGGACGCTCATCGACCCGGCGCAGGGCAAAGGCATAGTCACTGGCGCTGAACAGCGTGATCCCCTCGGCGGGGGCCCCATCGCGTCCGGCGCGTCCGACTTCCTGCCAATAGGCTTCTAGGCTCGACGGCGGATCGGCATGGATGACGAAGCGCACGTCCGGCTTGTCGACGCCCATGCCAAAGGCGATGGTGGCCACCATCACCAGCCCTTCTTCATTGAGAAATTGCTGAAGCCGGGCTTCGCGCAGTTTAGGCGACAAGCCAGCATGATAGGCCAGCGCCGGTATGCCCGCCGCACTCAAAGAATCCGCCAGTTTTTCGGTCCCATCGCGAGACCCGCAATAGATCACCCCGGCCTGTCCGGAGCGGGCCTTGGCGAGACTCAGCACTCGGGCGCGGCCGTTGCCGGTTTTTTTCTCCGCCGACAGGATCAGATTGGGCCGGTCAAAGCTGTCGATTTGGGCGTCGGCGTCCTCAAGATGAAGGGCCGCCTGAATATCGGCGCGGGTCCGGGGATCGGCGGTGGCCGTTACCGCCAGACGTGGCACACCCGGGAACAGGGTCTTGAGCTGGCCCAGCAAGCGGTATTCGGGGCGGAAATCATGACCCCACTGGCTGACACAGTGCGCCTCATCGATGGCGACGAGATTCACCCGAAGCTGTTGCAGTTGATCAAGGATCCAGGGCTGCATCAGCCCTTCGGGTGACAGATATAAAAGGTCCAGCTCCCCGGCCCGGGCCTGATCCCAGATCCGCGCCCGCTCGGCGCTGCTGAGGCTGGAATCCAGACGCGCCGCCGCCACGCCCAACTGTTGCAGGCCGGATACCTGATCACTCATCAAGGCAATCAGCGGCGAAATCACGAGGCCAAGCCCCGGCTGGAGCAAGGCGGGGATCTGATAGCACAGGCTTTTGCCGCCCCCGGTGGGCAGGACCGCCAGCACATCCCGGCCCGCCAGGACAGCCGAAATCACCCCGGCCTGGAGCCCCCGGAAGTCCGCATGACCAAAAACGCGGTTCAGCAGCCCGCGGGCCTGATCGAGTGTGTGTGACGGCATGGCCACTGCCTAGCCTGCTTCGCCCCCCAACGCCAAGAGCTGTCCGTCCTGCCTCTGCCTTGACTGTAAAGGGCGCTTGACACATTATGTAAAGTCTGTTTTACACAATGACAGGAACACATGACAGGAGGGAGCCCATGTTCACCAAAATGACGCGCGAAGAGAAAGACGCCCGGATCAAGCGCGACCGGCCCTGGATGATTTTTGCCGTCCTGGCCGTGTCGGCCTCGGCGGTCTTTAGCGCCCTGGCGGCCAAGGCGGAAACCGTCGAGCGGGCGCGCTTTACCGTTGAGGTGGTGGGCAAGGGGCCGGACGTGATCCTGATCCCGGGCCTTGTCAGTGACCGCGCCGTGTGGGCCGATACAGTCAAGTCGCTGTCATCCAGCCACCGCCTGCATCTGGTGCAGGTGCGCGGGTTCAATGGCGTCCCTACCGGAGCCAATGCAGAAGGTCCGGTGCTGGAGCCGCTAGTCGAGGACCTGAACGGCTATATCCGGGACAAGGGCCTTTCAGGGCCGGTGATCGTGGGCCACAGCATGGGCGGGGCAACCGGCTTGATGCTCAGTGCCCGCCATCCGCAGGCGGTAAAACAGGTGGTGGTGGTCGATTCCGCCCCGTTTATGCCCGCGCTGATCAATCCGGCCGCGACCGCCGAAACCGCCAAGGCCCAGGTCGCCCCGATCCTGAATGCGGTACGGACCATGCCCGCCGAGCAATTTGCCGCTCAGCAAAAAATGGGCATGCGGATGCAGACCAAAGATCCGGCTAAGGCCGATATGGTCGCCGACTGGTCGGTCAAAAGCGACCG
>JBKBWB010000226.1:0-3818 GCA_046289215.1 Asticcacaulis sp.
CATGGCCACACCGGCGCCCGGGTATTGGAAGATCTCGTGTTCGATCACCTGACCGTCTTCGCCTTCGAACTTGATCGTCAGGCGGCCCTTGCCGGGGACGAGGAAGTCCGTAGCCTTGTACTGGTCGCCAAAGGCGTGACGGCCGACGATGATCGGCTGGGTCCAGCCCGGCACCAGACGCGGCACGTTCTTGCAGATGATCGGCTCACGGAACACCACACCGCCCAGGATGTTGCGGATCGTGCCGTTCGGAGACTTCCACATCTTCTTCAGGCCGAATTCCTTCACGCGGGCTTCGTCCGGGGTGATGGTGGCGCATTTCACGCCCACGCCATATTGCTTGATGGCATTGGCCGCATCGATGGTGACCTGATCGTCGGTCGCATCGCGGTGTTCCATCCCGAGGTCAAAATACTTCAGATCGATATCGAGATAGGGGAAGATCAGCTTGTCTTTAATCAGCTGCCAGATGATGCGGGTCATTTCGTCGCCATCGAGATCGACGACCGGATTGGCAACTTTAATCTTGGCCATGGGGGTTTCCTTAGACAAGGCGGGGACAATGCTCGCGCGCGTTTCAGGGGGACACACAGGGTTCCGCTGACGCCGCGTCAAACCCGTTTGCCATAGACTGTCCCGCGCCGGGGGGGAAGAGGGGCGGGACGAATTCGCTTAATAGGGGGGGCTTATCGGCCCGAGCGGGCCATGGCCTCGTGGCGTCGAGGGCACGCGGTGCAGAGGCCGGGCGCGGACACCCGGTCTTCTTCTCCCTCCTAGGGGTGAGGTGCTGAGCGTAACGAAGTTGAGGGGGAGCCCCACATCCCGCGCTTGTCAGGGCGTCAGAGCGGGCCTACATGGCGGCTATGACCGATGATGTGATTTCTGAGACGGCGACCATCCCGGCGCTTCCGCCCTGTGTGCTGCTGAACCGTCCGCAACTGGCCGAGAACATTGGTGCGGTCGCGCGGGTGATGGCCAATTTCGGCCTGTCGGACCTGCGCCTTGTCGCCCCGCGCGATGGCTGGCCGCAGGATCGGGCCTGGGCCAGTGCCTCCGGCGCTGATTGGGTGCTGGAGGGCGTTAAGGTGTTCGAGACCCTCGAAGCGGCAGTGGCCGACCTGCATCAGGTCTATGCCACCACGGCCCGCCCGCGTGAGACGCAATTGCCGGTAATCACCCCGCGCGAGGCCGCCGCCGATGCCGCGACGCGCACGACGCAGGGCCTGCGATGCGGTCTGTTGTTCGGGGCCGAGCGGGCGGGGCTGGAAAGCGATGATCTGGCGCTCAGCCACGCGATCGTCACCATCCCCGTCGATCCACGCTTTCACTCGCTCAATCTTGCCCAGGCTGTGAACCTGCTGGCCTATGAGTGGCGTCTGACGGTCCAGGCCGCTCCCAGTGCCGCCTTTTCCCACAACATCGAGCCACCCGCCTCGCAAGCCCTGATGCTGGGCCTTTACGAGCATCTGGAGGCCGAACTCGATGCCGCCGGGTTCTTTTTCCCCGATGCAAAGAAAAGCTCGATGGTGCGCAACCTGCGCATTGCGCTGGGGCGGGCACAGCTGACCGAACAGGAAGTGCGCACTTTTCGCGGGGTGATCCGGGCGCTGTCGGCGGGACGCGGTCGCGTGCTGGCCAAGATGGCCGAAAGTCGGGCGCGCGAAGCACAGGCCAAGGCCGCACAAAAAGCCGCCGCTGAAACGCCCTTTTCCGACCCTAGCGGTGACGCACCATCATAATCGGCGGCAAGCCCATAAAGGCGAGGCCGGGGGCAAACTGGCCCGTCTCGATCGGCAGGCTGAGGGTGCCGCTCTGGGTGTCAAATTCGAGCGCCAGATCCTCGCGCGGATCAAGCATCGCAAGGCTTTTCAGCGCCGAAACCGGAAAGGCAAAGGCTGCCATCTGTTCAGGGGCATCCCCCTCGCGCACCAAGGCGAGCGGGGTCAGGGCCTCGGCCCCCTCGAGCCGGGCTTCGGCCAGGATCACCTGCGCCCCGGCACGGCTATACCGCACCATCGGGCCACTTTGCGTGCGGATCCACGGGTGGCTGTCGAGGTCGCGGTTGCGGGTCACCAGCCTTGCTGAATATGGATTGACTGCTTCGGGCAGGCGTAGCCAGGCCACCAGCCGAAAGGCGCTGGCGCTGCCATAGAGGCCAAAGGCGACATCCCCCCCGGCGGGGAGGCCCTCGCGCGGGGTCTGGATCAGCCGCCACTTGCGGGTGTTGATACTGGAGCGATCCGCCTGCCAGTCACTGAACCGGCCGGGCAGGGACAGGGTGTGGGTCCCTTGCCAGAGCTTATAGGCGCTGCGGACCTGCGCCGCTTCGGCTTGCAGCTCTGGATGCGCACAGGCCATGACCCGACCACTTTCGCGGGCTTCGCGCGCGGCGCGCTGCATCAGGGCCGGATCGGTGTCGCTCAGCAAAAGGGCGTTGCGGGCTTGCAGCACCCCGGCATTCAGCGCCGTGGTCACAGGACCCTCAAACAGGCCACAGCGGCTGGCCGCCGTTTTCATCACCAGTCGGCGGTAATAGGCTTGGATGGGGCTGGACTCACGCGCGCCTGCGGACGGAGCGGCCACGTTGGTTCGTGCTTCGGCCCGAACGTCCGGAGCGAAAGCCGCTATGGCCGCAGCCAAGGCCAGACCAGAGATAAGAATTCGGGGCGACACGCCGCGCAAGGGCCGGTAACAAGTCATAGACAGACCCTAATCCAGAGGGTTTGCCTTTGGGTTTCGAAACAGGGTTAAAGTCCTATTCATGCTGTTGGCGACGGATCTTTGGGTGGCGGCGCTGATCCGCCGGGCGGAACTCGGCGGGGCCTTTGCCATGGTGCTGGCCAAGGGGGATGCGCGCGCGGGCACGGTGCTGGTCAAGGCGCTAAACCGTGCGGCGGGCACCTGCCGCATCTATACCGAAGCCTTTGGGGCGGAGGGTGACCGCCTGTGGATGCGCCCGGTGCGCAGCGAGGACGAGGCCGAGATTGAGGCCTGGATCGCCCGCCAGCGGTCCCGCGATCCGGACCTATGGGTCGTGGAAATCGACGACCGTGCGGGCCGCCATTTCCTCACCGAAAAGGTTGACGAGGTTTAACCGCGTTCCTCAACGGGAATGAAAGCCTGTCGGTGTAGGGTCAGTCTCAGAGTTTCGCTACAACAGGTGATCGCGTGCTGTTTCTGATCAACGATACCATCCTCGACCTCGACACGGCTCGCATCCTGCATCCGCTCGAGGCGGCGCGTTTTGAGGCTCTGGGCGTTGATTTTATCCTCCAGCTCGGGTGCGAGCTGTTTGCCGCCGATCCTATGGTGCACAAGACCCACCCGGAGCGGGTGCGCCGTCTGTTGTCGCTGATCGCGCTGAAAATGCCGGCGGTCAATGCCGTCGAATTCTTTGTCAGCAGCAATTCCGGTCGGCCCCAGGACGTGATGGCCACGACCAAGGTCCTGCATGAGGTGGTGCTGCAAACCATGGCCGCCCAGCAGCAGGCGGGCCAGCTCGACCTCGCCACGGTGGACAAGGCCGTCTGGCACCGCCGCGCGGCTTAAACCGGCTCAATCAGACTAAAAACGGCCCCTTGCGGGTCGGCACAGACCAAGATCGTGCCCACGCCCTCGGCGGTGAACGGTCCGTGATGGATCTTGCCGCCGCTGGCCTCGACGTCGGCCTTGGCCTTGGTGGTGCTGTCGACCTTGATATAGAGCATCCAGTGGGGCGGGATCCCGTCCCACATCGGCCCGTCCATCTTCATCATGCCGCCGCTGACGGTCTCGTTGGCCATGATCAGCGTATAGTCATCCATGCCCGGCATGGGCGT
>JBKBWB010000227.1:0-3795 GCA_046289215.1 Asticcacaulis sp.
CAGCTATCCACAGCTTCGCTATCGAAATCAGGCAATCCGTCGCGTGCGCCTTCCTCGGCTCGGACCACATACTGTCCGCCCAGCCATTTGTGCAGATCGACATCGGCACAACGCTTCGAACAAAAGGGCGCATAGTCCGCATTCACGGGGTGCTTGCGGCACTGGGCGCACACTCGGGCTGTCAAAGATGTCATTTCGCACTCGTCTTATTCAACGGAGACCGACCACGCTCCCCTGCCCCGGCCCGACCTTTGGATCAACCTCAAACCGGATCATGGGGCCCAAGTCCTGGGCATAGGTTTGAAACAGCTCCTCCGCCACAGCTCCGGCGGCACGGCCCAGCCGCAGCCTGAGCCCCAACCCCGGATCACTTCGACGCAAATGCACGGCCTCTCTGGCCAGACGCAAGACATCCGCCCTGGGCGTCGGATCGCCATTCGCCGCAACAAAACGCTCGTGCAGAGGGCGTCTAGTCCAGGGCAGACTGAGCTCCAACAGGCCAAAGCGGCTCAAAGGGCCAATCTGGGCTTCCGGCCCGTAAACGGCAAAAGCTTGTCGCGCCTGTTCGCGCACGGCGTCGGCATCATGGCGAACGCCGACCAAATCGATCACCACCAGCCCCCCCAGCCCTTTCAGGCGCAAGAGACGGGCCGTCTCGACTAGGGCCGACGTATTAATTCGACGCATCCGGCGGCGAAAGTCCGCGCCAATCCCAGCGTCACTGCCCCCATCGACATCCACGGCGACGAGTGCACGGGTCGGCTCAATCGATAAAACACCCCCGCCCGCCAGCGGGTATTGTGTGGCCAGGGCCCAATCCAGGGCGTCCTGCGCTATGACGTCCGCTTCTGGCCCCGATACGATCTCGGGGCCGTCTTCTAAAATGGGGATGGAATGGGCCTCAGACGCCAGCCGCATCACCGCGCGCTTGTCGCCCCGGGGGGGCGATTTGACGATCAAATTGAGGCGCTCTCCGACATTGGGCCTTGGATCCTTAAGGCCGCTTACGACCACGGTTTCGCCCGTGTCGAGATCGGCAAAATCCTGAGCGGCCCCGACATTGCGTCCTGCATATCGAGCCTCGATAATGGCCCCCGCTTGCCAGGTCAGGGGGTCACTGTCGTCCCGGATCCACAGGTCGACAACCTGTCCTGACTCACAAAGAACCTCGATCGTCTCCGACAAAAAACGGTGACGGAAAAGAATGCGCCCGGATGGAAGGCTCAGCGCCGCCATCCCAGCCCTTCGAGCAGGCAAAGGGTTTCATAAAGGGGCAAGCCAACCACAGCCGGATAGCTGCCCACGATGTCGATGACGAACGCGCCGGCGCGGCCCTGAATGCCATAGCCCCCGGCCTTGCCGCGCCATTCGTCGCTGTCGAGATAGGTTTGCCGTTCTTCGGCACTCAGACGTTTGACACTTACGCGGGTTTCGACCCGCCGGACGGCGTGACGACCGTCTGGAGCGACCACCGCGACGCCCGTTATAACTTTGTGATTCCGACCGCTGATCAAATCGAGACACGATTCCGCCTGAACCCGGCTCTCTGCCTTCGGCAAAATCCTAAGTCCGACAGCGACCACGGTATCGGCGGCCAGCACATAAGCGCCTTGCCCCGCTTCGGTGGACGCCACAGCCCGCGCCTTATCCAGAGCCAGCCGCTCGGCCAACATCCGGGGCGTTTCGCCCTTGAGAGGGGTTTCATCGAGATCCGCCGCCAGCACCTGATCCGGCGTGATGCCGATCTGCGCAAGCAAGGCCAGACGCCTTGGGCTCTGGCTGGCGAGAATGAGCTTTGTCAGGAAGGGCATCAGGTCTTGACCGGCCACCGTCAGACTTAAGCTTACTTGAAGCGATACGTGATCCGGCCCTTGGTCAGATCATAAGGGGTCATTTCGACCAGGATCTTGTCCCCGGCCAGCACGCGGATGCGGTTCTTGCGCATTTTGCCCGCTGTGTGGGCAATGATCTCGTGATCATTTTCCAGTTTCACCCGGAAGGTGGCGTTCGGAAGCAATTCCACGACGACGCCCGGAAACTCTAACAGTTCTTCTTTTGCCATTCGGCCTCTCGCTTATCGGCCTCGAGGACCGACAGATGTCACGGTTTGCGTCGGATGACGCGTCCCCGTTCCGGACCCAAACCGGTCACAGAAAACAGGGGTTCAGAAACGGGGGAATGACCCGCGCTTGAACTGCTGCGGGCCGGACCGGGGTGTCCTATGCCAGAAAAGCCCACAGAAAGCGAGGGCTCGCGGGAAAAACCCCATCACCCTCGCTGATGCAGGGCATGAATCAGGGTGAACAGACGGCGGGCCGTTTCACGGTCCATGCGCACCTTCCCCTCCAGCCTTTGCTGCACAAGGTCTGCCCCATCATTATGCAGGCCGCGCCGCCCCATATCGATGGCTTCGATCTGCCCCGGCGTCGCGTTGCGCAAAGCTTCATAATAGCTGGCACAGATCAGGCCATAATCGCGCGAAACACTGCGAAACGGAGCCAGGGAGAGAATCACAGCCTGGTTAAAGGCTGGCCCCGTGATGTCAAAAATCAGTCGGTTTTCCTCAAGCGCAAGCCGCAGAGCATAAGGTCCACCCGTGCCTTTGACCGGCTGAAAAGCGTTTTTTTCGATCAGATCGAAAATCGCCACCTGCCGTTCGTGCTCGACCTCTGCTGAACTGCTGGCCAGGCTCTGAGGATCGATATCGATCCGACTAATCCGGTCTTGCGGATCAAAACCAGCATTCGCCTGAGAGTCGGAGGGTAAGGCTGCACCAGCCGTCATTCGTCATTTCTCCCCGGCACCGGCATGAACAAACGCTTGAGTGACCCTCAGATGCGGTGCTCCGGCATCCGAGATGCGGCCCATGGAGCCGACACATCCGCCAAGATAACATCGATACAGTCGAGGGTCAGCCTCAGATCCGCATCCCCGGCAAATCGTAAGAGCAGAGTTCCAGACGTGACGGGCCCGTCTTCAGGATCAGCCCTGAGCGCCGGAGTAAAATCGAGGTCCATCAGACTCACCACGGCATCCGGCTGCCCATGCTTGAGGTTACGCCGCTCCAATTTGCGGACATCACCAAACTGGATCGCACTTCTGACCCGGTATCCGGTGCGCTTCGCCCCAAAGGGCCACCATCCCGACGCGTCTTCGCTCTTTCGCTCCCAGCAATACCGATTAACCAAGAGCGTCAGCATGCAGCGTTTGGCGTCATACTGAATATCGCCCAGCCGCAGGACACTGTCTTGCAAGGCCGCAGAGAGGACTCTTAGGTCTTCAGGGGATTGCCCCAAAAGCCTCAAACCTTCGACGAAGACGGGATGCGTTTCGATGTCGCTCACGCGTCGTCCTCATCGCCCCCTTTGATTCGGCGGATCTTGGCCCCGCAGGCGCTCAGCTTTTCCTCCAGCCGCTCAAACCCGCGATCCAGGTGATAGACCCGATTGACGATGGTTTCGCCCTTGGCCGCCAATCCAGCAATCACCAGCGAGACCGAGGCCCGAAGATCCGTGGCCATAACCTGGGCTCCGTGCAAGGCCTCAACGCCCCGGACGCGGGCTTCACCGCCCGAGACGGTGATATCCGACCCCAAACGCCCCAGCTCAGGGACGTGCATGAAGCGGTTCTCAAAGATCGTTTCCTTGATTACCGATTCGCCGTCGGCCAGCGTCATCAAGGCCATAAACTGGGCCTGAAGGTCGGTGGCGAACCCCGGATAGACCTCAGTGGTGATATCGACCGGCTTCAGCCGTTCAACATCCCGACGCACTTCAAAGCCGCCGTCGAACGGCG
>JBKBWB010000228.1:0-3794 GCA_046289215.1 Asticcacaulis sp.
TGGGATCCAACAGGGCCGTGTAACCCGTGATCACCCCGCGCTCCTTCAGCCGCTTGACCCGGTCATAACAGGCAGTCGGGGACAGGTGGCATTTCTGGGCCAGATCCTGATTGGTGATGCGCCCATCGGCCTGGAGCACCTTGAGAATCCGCCGGTCGGTGTCGTCAAGCATGATTTTATCGCTCATATGCCATTTTTACCGGGGAATATTCGGCGATCCGGCCCAAAATGCCAAGCACATTCGGACTTAAGCGGCGTATCGGATAGGCAACCTGTTTTATTTCCAAGTCCGTCTTTGCAAGGTGCCGCAGCCCATGGCCACCCTTCCTCCGCCGACCCTGAGTGCTCAGGTCTGGGATGACCTCGACCGGGACAAGTATGTCGATGAAAGCGCGGTCTGCGCCAGCCTGCTGTCGCCCGCGCCGCTGAGCGCCGACGAGCGCGCTCTGGTCGGCAATGCTGCCCGCGACCTCGTGATGACCGCCCGCCGTTCGGCCAACCGCCAGGGCGTAGTCGAGTCCTTCCTTCAGCAGTTTTCGCTCGGCACTCAGGAAGGGCTGGCGCTGATGTGTCTGGCCGAGGCACTGCTGCGCACCCCCGATGCCCACACCCGCGACCGCCTGATTGCAGAAAAGATCGGTTCGGCGGATTGGGCGCGCCACATGGGCCAGTCCGACAGCCTGTTCGTCAATGCCTCGACCTGGGGCCTGATGCTGACGGGCAGCCTTGTTGAGGTCGATGACACGGTCAAGGTCGATTTCCCCGGCTATATCAAGCGCCTCGTCACCCGCGTCGGCGAGCCGGTGATCCGCCAGGCCGTCGAGGTCGCCATCCGCATCATGGGCGAGCAATTCGTCCTTGGTCGGAACATCGAGGCCGCTCTAAAGCGCGCCGAAAAAGACGGCTGGATGTGCTCCTATGACATGCTGGGCGAAGGCGCGCGCACCTATGCCGATGCCGACCGCTACGAAAAGGCCTATGCCGACGCCATCACCGCCGTCGGGCAATACCGTCAGGCCCAGCTGAAAAAGAACAAGAAAGCCCCCAAAGGCCCCGAAAGCGGCCACGGCATTTCGGTCAAGCTGTCGGCCCTGTCGCCCCGCTACGAAGCGGTCCAGGAAGACGGGGTGTGGGAAAACCTCTATCCACGCATCGTGCGTCTGGCGGCCATCGCCAAGACCTATGACCTGAACTTCACCATCGACGCCGAAGAGGCCGACCGTCTGGCCCTGTCGCTGAAGCTGCTCGATGCTTTGTGCCATGAACCGTCGCTGGAGGGCTGGACCGGCCTCGGCCTTGCGGTGCAGGCCTATCAGAAGCGCACCCGCGAAACGATCAACCGCATCATCCAGCTGGCCCGCGATTCCGGCCGCCGTCTGATGGTGCGTCTGGTCAAGGGCGCCTATTGGGACACGGAAATCAAACGCGCCCAGGTCCAGGGCCGCCCGGACTATCCGGTGTTCACCACCAAACCGGCCACGGACGTCAACTATCTGGCCTGTGCCAAGCTGATGATCGCGGCCAGCCCGCACATCTATTGCCAGTTCGCCACCCACAACGCCCACACCCTGGCCGCCGTCAAGCACATGGCCGATCAGCAGGGCGTGACCATCGAGTTCCAGCGCCTGCATGGCATGGGCGAGGCGCTCTATGACGCCGCCGATGCCCAGTTCAAGGGCGTGACCTTGCGGGCCTATGCCCCGGTGGGCGGTCACGAAGACCTACTGCCCTATCTGGTGCGCCGCCTGCTGGAAAACGGGGCCAACAGCTCGTTCGTCCATGCCCTGCTCGACGAGCGGGTCCCCGCCGAACAGGTGGTGGCCGACCCCATCAGCGCGGTGGAAGCCCACCCGCACCGCCATGCCAAAATCCCGACGCCGATCGACATGTACGGCGACCGTCAGAATTCCGGAGGTATCGACGTGACCCAGGCCGTTGAGCGTAAGCGATTGGACAAGGCTTTCAAAGAGCTCGACAAGGGCAAGCTCAAGGCCGGACCGCTGGTCGGCGGCACCCTACTGGCCGGGGGCAATGTGCGCACCGTCACCAGCCCAGTGGATCGCACCCTGACCCTCGGCACCGTGTCCGAAGCCACCGAGGCCGATCTTGAGGCCGCCATGGGGCGCGCCCGTGCCGCCTTTGGCCCCTGGAACCACGCCGGTGGGCCGGCCCGTGCCAAGGTGCTGCGCGCCATGGGCGATGCCCTCGAAGCGGACATGGATCGCCTGATCGCCATCCTGTCGCGTGAAGCGGGCAAGACCCTCAATGACGGTATTGCCGAAGTGCGCGAAGCCGTCGATTTCTGCCGCTACTATGCCAATTTGGCCGAACAGCAGTTCGCCGGTCCCCAGACCCTGACCGGACCGGTGGGCGAGATCAACACCCACAGCCTGCATGGGCGCGGGGTGTTCATCTGTATCAGCCCCTGGAACTTCCCGCTGGCGATCTTCACGGGCCAGATTGCCGCCGCGCTTGCCGCCGGCAACGCCGTGCTGGCCAAGCCCGCCGAACAGACCCCGCTGATCGCCTTTGAGGCCGTGAAGCTGTTCTTCAAGGCCGGGCTGAACCCCGACCTGTTGGCGCTGGTAACGGGCAAGGGCTCCAATGTCGGGGCGGCCCTGACCCGCCGCGACGACATCGACGGCGTGGCCTTTACCGGTGGTACCGACACCGCCTGGCGCATCAACCAGACCCTGGCCGCGCGCAAGGGCCCGATCGTGCCGTTCATCGCCGAAACCGGCGGGCTCAATGGCATGTTCATCGACTCCACCGCCCTCACCGAACAGGTGGTGGACGATGTGATCCTGTCGGCCTTTGGTTCGGCGGGTCAGCGCTGCTCGGCCCTGCGGATCCTGTTCGTGCCGACCGATACGGCCGATGCCGTGATCGACAAGCTGAGCGGGGCTATGGACGCCCTGAAGCTCGGTGAGCCGTCGCGCGCCGACACCGACATCGGCCCGGTGATCGACGAAGAGGCCAAGGGCAACCTCGACACCCACCTCGCCCGTCTCCAGCGCGAAGCCCGCGTGATCAAGACCCTTGATGGCGGCCCGCCGGCGACCAAGGGCGTGTTCTTTGGTCCGGTGCTGGCGGAAATCCCGACGCCGGACTTCCTGGAACGCGAAGTGTTCGGCCCGATCCTGCACGTCTATCGCTACAAGCCCGAGGACCTCGAAGCCACCTGCAAGGCCCTGGCCGCGCGCGGCTATGGCCTGACCCTCGGTGTCCACACCCGTATCGAAGGCTTTGCCCAGAAGGTCCGTCAATGGGTACCGGCGGGTAACGTCTATATCAACCGCTCGATCATTGGCGCGGTCGTCGGCGTCCAGCCGTTCGGCGGCGAGGGCCTGTCGGGGACCGGTCCCAAGGCCGGGGGCCCCTATGCCCTGATCCGCTACGCCTCCGAGCAGGTGATTTCGAACAATATCGCCGCCCAAGGCGGGGATCCGGCCCTGTTGAACCTCTAAGGCACCCCTGCCCGAACGGCTCAGACAGGACCTCACAAGCGCACTTCACCCCACGGGCCTAGCCTGTGGGGTGTTTTTTTAGGGTGGGGCTAATATGGCTGCCGGTAAATGGTTTGGCGAATTCATGCTCAAAATCATTTCTCTTGTATTTTACCCACAGTTCGTCATAGATTGCCAAGAACAAAGAATAAACATCCGCGGCGGCGTTAAGCCGCCTTCTTGATTCTGGAAAGGATCAGGCTGTGGCAAAGGAGCAGGTCACCTCGTCAATTCCTGCGGATCAGTGCCTCCGCTTAATTGACGTTTCTGCTAAATCGTGTGCTACGC
>JBKBWB010000229.1:0-3767 GCA_046289215.1 Asticcacaulis sp.
GGACAGCGCTCCGGCCTGGGCATTGCCGGACAAGAGGCCATAGGTCGCCAGAACCAGAAATAACGCGGGCAACAGGGTCCAGAGCCCCCCGACCCCGCTGAAGGCCGCCAGCGTCAGCAGCCCACCAAAGGCCAGCGCCGCCCACACCCCGGCCCGCAAGATCTGGTCCGGGCGATAGCGCCGTAACAGTGCCCGGTTGATCTGGCTGGCCCCGATAATGCCCACGGCATTGAGCCCGAACACCCAGCTATAGACGGTGGGGCTAAGGCCATAGTGCTGGATCAACAGGTCGGCCGAGGTGGCAATATAGGTAAACAGACACGCCCCATTGAGCGCGCCGACCAGCACATAGCCGATCAAACGGGGCTTTTGCAGCAAGGCCCCATAGGCCCGCAGCGGGTTTTCCGACAGCGCCTGTTGCCGCACCGCTTCGGAGCGGCTCTCCGACAGAGCCCGCCAGACCCACAGGCCCATCACCGCCCCGAACAAGGCCAGGGCCAGAAAAATGGTCCGCCAGCTGCTCAGGCTCAGGACAAGGCTTCCCAGCAGCGGGGCGACAATCGGCGCGATCCCCATCACCAACATCAGGAACGAAAAGATCCGCGCGCTTTCGGTGTGGTCAAACCGGTCCCGGACCACCGCCCGCGCCACCACCATACCGGCACATCCACCAAGGGCCTGGACGAACCGGGCGGCAATCAGGGCTTCGATGCTTGGGGCGAAGGCACAGATCACCGAAGCGACCACATAAAGGCTGATCCCGATCATCACCGGCAGGCGACGGCCAAAGCGGTCAGACAGGGGGCCGTAGACAAACTGGCCCAAGGCCAGACCCAGGAAAAAGGCCGACAGGCTGGCGTGCCCCCCCTCTGGACCCGTGCCTAAGTCTCGGGTCAGGGACGGCAGGGCGGGCAGGTACATGTCGATCGACATCGGGGCGAAGGCGATCAACGCCCCCAATAGCGACACCAGCGCCCAGGGTACCGGCTTGACAGGGTTATGGGCGGATTCGACGGATCGAGGTTGCGGGCGCGACATGGTGTGGCCTCATAAGGCAAAGGGCGGGGATCATGACCCCGCCCTGTATCAGCCCTAGACTTAGTGACACTTAGTCACAAATGCAACGAGATTTACGCTCACACCTTCGGCGGGGCCTTGATCCCGTGCCGCAGGTCATAGGCGGCAAAGGTGGCCATGGTCAGGATCTTGGTCACCGAGTCCGACAGCTGACAGAGCTGGACCGATTGCGACAGACCGAGCAACAAAGGCCCCACCACCGTGGCCCCGCCCAGAGACTGGACCAGCTTGGTCGAGATCGAGGCCGAGTGGATGGCGGGCATGATCAGGATATTAGCCGGAGCGGTCAGACGCTGGAACGGATAGTTGCTCCAGAGGGCCGGCTCTAGGGCCACGTCCGGCGGCATCTCGCCTTCGTATTCAAAGTCGACCTGGCGCTGATCGAGCAGCTCGACCGCGCGACGGATGCGGTCGCTGCGTTCGCCCGCCGGGTTGCCAAAGGCCGAATAGGACATGAAGGCCACGCGCGGGGTGTGACCAAGGCGGCGCACGGCATCGGCGGCTTCCAGGGCGATCTGCACGAGATCTTCTGGCTCAGGCAGCTCCGTGACCGTCGTATCGGCGATAAACACCGTGTGGCCCCGGGCCAGCACGATCGACATCCCCATCAGACGGCCGTCCGAAGGGGTATCGACCACGCGCAGCACGTCTTCGAGGGCCTGGTCGAAGCTGCGGGTCACGCCGGTGACCATCCCGTCCGCATGGCCAGAGACGACCATGGCGGCAGCAAAGCTGTTGCGGTCCTGGTTGATCAGGCGCGTAACGTCGCGCTTGAGGAAACCCTTGCGCTGCAAGCGGTTGTACAACAGATCGGTATATTCCGCATTGCGATCCGACAGGCGGGCATTGACGATTTCAATGTCCACATCCTTGGGATCTAGACCCGCAGAACGCATGTTGTCTTCGATCAGGTTTTCCCGGCCCAGCAGCACCGGAATACCGAGCCCCTGTTGCTTGAACGCATGGGCCGCGCGGATGACCGAAACGTCCTCGCCTTCGGCAAAAACGATGCGTTTTTGCGGGCCGCTGCGCACCGCCGAGGTGATCGACTGAAGGAAGCCTGCCGACGGATCAAGCCGCTGCTGCAACGACTTGCGATAAGCTTCCATGTCCTCGATCGGCTTGCGGGCCACACCAGATTTCATGGCCGCTTCGGCCACGAACGGCGGCACGTACCAGATCAGTCGCGGATCGAACGGCGACGGGATAATGTAATCGGGGCCAAATTTCAGGTGACGGCCCTGATAGGCGGCGGCCACTTCGTCCGGCACATCCTCGCGCGCCAGCTTGGCCAGGGCCATGGCGGCGGCGATCTTCATTTCGTGATTGACCCGGCGCGCGCGCACATCAAGCGCCCCACGGAAGATGTAGGGGAAGCCGAGAACGTTATTGACCTGGTTGGGATAATCCGACCGCCCGGTGGCGACAATCGCGTCCGAACGCACCTCGCGCACCTCTTCGGGGGTGATTTCCGGATCCGGATTGGCCATGGCAAAGATGATCGGACGGGCCGCCATCGAGGCGATCATGTCCTTGGTCAGCACGCCCTTGGCCGACAGACCCAGCACCACATCGGCCCCGATCATGGCCTCGGCCAGGGTGCGCTTCTTGGTGTCGGTGGCGTGGACGGCTTTCCACTGGTCCATCTCGACCTCACGGCCCTGATAGACCACCCCGTGGATGTCCACGACCGTGGTGTTTTCCGAGCGCACGCCCATGGCCTTCATCAGGCTGAGCGAAGCCAGACCCGCCGCCCCGGCCCCGACCAGCACCACCTTGATGTCCTCCAGGCGGCGACCGGTGATGGCGCAGGCATTGATCAGACCCGCCGACGAAATGATCGCCGTGCCATGCTGGTCATCATGGAACACCGGAATATCCGCCAGATCCTGGAGCGCGCTTTCTATAATAAAGCATTCCGGCGACTTGACGTCTTCGAGGTTGATCCCGCCAAAGCTGATGGCGATGTTTTTGACCACGGTGATGAACTCATCCGGGTCCTGGGTCGCCACTTCGATATCAAAGCTGTCGATGTCGGCAAAGCGCTTGAACAGCACCGACTTGCCTTCCATCACCGGCTTGGACGCCAGCGCCCCGAGGTTGCCAAGACCCAGAATGGCCGTGCCATTCGAGATCACCGCGACCATATTGCCCTTGGACGTATAGTCATAGGCCGCGTCCGGGTTTTCCGCGATCTTGCGGACCGGCACCGCCACGCCGGGCGAATAGGCCAGCGCCAGATCCCGCTGGGTTGCCATCGGCTTAGTCGGCGCGACGGCAATTTTCCCGGGCCGGGGAAATTGGTGCAGATTAAGGGCTTCTTCGTCGGTGAAGGTACGTTTGTCTATGGGCATGAGCGGGCCACTTTTTTGATAATTTCGCTTACCTTACGGGCCGATTGTTAAACCCTCAACAACCCGCACCTCAAAGATCGCATTTATATGGGGTCCATCGCACTTTTCCCCACCCGGGTGACCGCAAAAGCGCGGGACGCGGCGCACAAAGCCGATCACGCCGGGTTTCTTCAAAACCCGGGCAACGTGATCGCCATTCATAAATTAGAGCCTGCTTTAAGCGAAAAACCGTTGCCACTTTTTCGCAGCAGGCGGCAGATCACGCCGGGTTTTTCCAAAACCCGGGCAACGTGATCGCTATTCATAAATTAGAGCCTGCTTTAAGCGAAAAACCGT
>JBKBWB010000230.1:0-3754 GCA_046289215.1 Asticcacaulis sp.
AAGGCGTCCTTGATCAGGGTTAAGAGTGTCTGGTGAACGGGCTCAGGGTCTGTTTGGGTTGCCCATTGCGGATTCATAAACACAGCCCGAATGAGTACCAGTCCCACATCAGGCTCGTGCTGACCATGATAACGCGCCACATGGCGCCGGATCAGAGCGTCGTACTCCTGTCCAAGCCGGGTTTTGGAAACTGAGACCTCGGGAGACGCGACGAGCGTTTCAAAAAGGGTCTCCGTCAGGCGGTTTGCTTCAGACAACGCAACGCCCTCTGGTGCCACAAAAAAACACAGAATGTTCGTTTCTGCGGCGGGAAGGAAATGCAGGACATCTGTACTGGCCTCAAGCCGGGCCTGTAGTGTCTGCCGGGCTTGAATGGTACGTGATAAAATGGCGCCCAATCCATGGGGGGTAAATTCAAATGACTTCCCCGAGAGCCATGTGGCGCTGGCCCCTGATGCGGCCCGAGACCCCTCCAGGGTTTGGGCCCAATTTTCTGCTGGCCCCTTGCGTTCAAGATAGGGGGCTTCAAAAGCTGAGGTCCTATACGCCACCGTATCATGGGTCAAAAACGCACCGCAGGCATAGGGCACATAGCCTAACTTATGCGGATCAATGGTCACAGACTGGGCGCGCCCGATGGCTCTCAGGGCCGCCCGTTGTGCCAAGGGTAAAGCCGTGGAGTCAGCCGCATCGTCCGTTCGATCGATCAGGCTGCAGAAAAAACCACCGTAAGCGGCGTCAACATGATGCCAGATATGAAACCCAAACTCGGCCTGCCAGCGATCCAGACACGCCTGAACACGATCGATAGGGTCCAAGGTTCCGGTTTCTGTCGTTCCAGCAACACTGACGACCATCAAAACTGGACGTTGAGCATGGCGGGCCATGGTCAGCCGAGCGTTAAGGTCGTCACAGTCTAGGCGTCCATCCGCATCTAGCGCGACGCTCCAGAAAGCCTGTTCGCCAAGGCCAAAGACGTTGGCGGCCTTGCGCCAAGAATAATGCTTGTTGCCCGGCACTAAAATGACGGGACCATAGTAATCTGTTCCCATTGCTCGGGCGATGCGTTGAGCCGTCAGCACAGGGTTGCCGATTGCGGCACTACAAGACTTGAGCAGGGTGTCCGAGAGATTGTGCTCGGCATATAGCGCATCGAAAGCTTCCCAGCCTGCATGCCCGGCAACAAAAGGATCGAGGCGGGAGCCGTTTTGCTCCGACAGATAAAGTCCGAGACTTAACCAGTGATCCAGACGGTAGCGGGCGCGCCATACGGCCTCGAAATTTGCCACCGTGCCGCCAGAGGTGAAATGCCCCTGAGCCTTTTCCGGCGCAAATCCAAGCATGGTAGCGAGCATTTCAATGGCTTCTTGCTCGATACGGCTCCCCACCCGGCTGGCCTCACGCGAGGTTGTATTGGGATTGTGCAGCATGGCTACAAACCATCCCAGCAAGGCGGGTATCGAAATGTCTGCTTTCATGTGCCCTATGTACCGAGGCGTAAACGTCGGGGTTTCCGCCTCGTATGCACGGCATAACTCACGCAGAGCCTCGCTCAGGCGCAATTTTTCAGTTGTCAGCGCGTCTACCGATTGCGGATGGGACAGACATGCGCCGTCTTGTGGGAAACGGCTGCGTCTCCAGTCGAACCAATGCTGTAAGACCTGACCGAATTGCGTAGCCAGCCAAGCTTCGTTCTGCCCTTGCAATCCGACAAAATATGCCCCGGCGGGGTCCGCGACCGTCATGATGGATCCTTTTTGCGTGCAATCCGGACTTATCGTGTCCCCGCGCAAAAAGGCTTGTCATCTGTCAAGGCTAAAGCTGAAATAGGCCAGACGTGCCTGCGGCGGTTCGCCGCTGCTTAATGATTGTGCCCGCAGTGCGATTCGGGGATGCATACGGTGCTGTTCATGAACAGGGGAAACAGGATCGTGTTTTCGATTTCCATGTGCAGGCTGAGGTCGTTAGCGAGCTTTTTAAGGCCTAAATAGAGTTTTCTCCAAGTTCCACAGGCTGCTTCAGGGGCCGTGAAGTCACGCGTTAGGAGTGCGAGGCCGGCAAGGTCCCGATCCAGATCTGTGTGCTCAGCCATCATGCGGCGAATAGGGAAGACAATATTGGGATGGGGATCTGAAAGCATCATGGGGAAGAGAATGACCTCTTCCTTCATCTGATGATCCTCTAATTCAGCATAAATACGCTGTAAAAGGCGGGTCAGGCCTTTGGGGCAGTCCGAATCTGACGCATGAGCGGCTTCGACTCGCTCTGACATTGTGATCAGCTGTGGCAGTTCTACCCTGTGCACGTCGTGAAAGCGTTCGAGTACAAAGGTGACCACGACATGGGCAGGCTGGCTTTTCAGGGTGGAGAGCATGGCCTCGGGTGTTGCGGCCCGCACCAGGCTCTCCACAACCTGTCTCTCTGGCAAAGAGAGGGGTCGGTCAGGTTCAGACCCAAAATGAGAACACGAATTTGGGCTGGGGTGTTCACTACGCATGGCGTCCTCCTGACTGAGGCCTTGATAGGGCCGTTTCTGACGGTGCGCATTGATCCGCCCCATCCGATCACTTGTTGTTTTTCGTAGCCTGCGACAGGGCCAATGTACTTGGGTGCGACAGTGCGCCCATCCCATTGTCCTCTAGGTTTGTCTGGAGTTGTGTCACGTGAAGTCCCGCTTATCGCCACTATCGCTACTCGGTCGCGTTCCTGTTGGCAGCCTTGCCTTTGGAGTGGCCCAACCGGCATTCTGGTTACTGGGCCTTCGGTTGACGGCTTTGCTGCGACGGTATCTTCGGGCACACCCGGGGACTTTGCGCCGTATGGGACGCCATGGACGCGATGGCTATGTCTTGCGTCCAAAAGGATGGCCGGTTTTGTTTCGTTTGCAACTGGATCCAGGCGCCGCAGAGGTGGGGGTGTTTCCAGCCAGTGCGACCCCAGCCTGTCAGGCTGAAATCGAAGCCCGTTTGACTGTTTTGATCGCCATTGCCGAAGGAAAGTTAGACGCTGACTCCGCTTTCTTTTCACGCAACGTTACAATCCGAGGCAATACCGGATCTGTGATGGCGCTCCACAATACTCTGGAAGCCTCTGAGCTGGATATAGCCGCCTTCTTAGGTTTACCAGCGACGGCTCAATCGGGGTTTCGCACACTGTTGGGACTGTTGAAGTCAGATATCTATGAGCCTGTGGCCCATGTCTGAAGCGAATAGGGTGTTGATCCAGCCTGATTCTAAGGTGCCGGGCTTGGAGATAGTGGCTCCGGCTGGATCTCCGGTGATGTTTCGAGCGGCGCTCGAAGCGGGTGCGGATGCGGTCTATTGTGGCCTGCAGGATGAAACCAATGCTCGTAATTTTCCGGGGCTGAACTTCTCAGTAACAGAGCTCACTCTTGCTGCTGTCGAGGCCAAACGTGCGGGTGTAAAGTTGTTGGTCGCCGTCAATACATTTGCCCGTGCGGGTGGATTTTCCGCTTGGCAGAATGCCGTGGATACGGTGGCCACGTCCGGGGCTTATGCCATAATTGCTGCGGATCTTGGTGTGTTGGCCTATGCGGCGCGTCGATGGCCGAATTTACGCTGCCATCTGTCAGTCCAGGCCGCCGCCGGGACCGCAGACGCCATCCGATTCTATGCCGAGACCTTCAATGTGCGCCGTGTCGTTCTTCCGCGTATCATGGCAGTTTCTGAGATTGCGCGTTTGCGCAAAGACCTGGATCACGCAGGTTTGGACATGGAGTTGGAGGCCTTCGTCT
>JBKBWB010000231.1:0-3742 GCA_046289215.1 Asticcacaulis sp.
CAGCCCTGCCGCGCCCTCGGGGAACAGGCCCGCAGCCTGATTGGCCTCTGCTTTTTCGGCATCCAGCGCCGCCGCATCCCGCAGGGTTTGGCCAGATGTCATCGGCAGTGGCGCCCCCGCGGTCGCCGCAATCTCGAACGCGGTGCCATCAGCGAGCGCCAGCACGCCGGTCAGCGGGGCCTTGAATCCTTTGTCGAGCGCCAACCCGAGGGACAGGCCCGCCTCGCCCTGCTCTACGCTCTGGGCTGCCGTATGCACGACCTGGCGGCCCTGGTTGGCAAAGAAATAGGCTCCGTTCAGATCGCGTCCGGCCAGCTCCGAACCCGACAGGCTCAGGCGTCCCCGTGGGCCGGATGGCGTGATCCGAGCCTCAATTGCCGACGGCTTGGGCGCTTCGGCCAACATCCGCGTCAGAGCCTTGCCATGGACCGGATCCGGCTTGGCGGGGCCATAAGCAATCGGCAACGACAGACTGACATCCGCGCTTTCAGGGATACAGATGTCGGCACAGACCAGGAAATCGACCTTGGCCCGCAGGGTCACCGCACGGCCCGGCCGCGCGCTAGCCGGGACACTGAGCGGCACCGCCAGATAGGCGTCTCCGGAATAACCATAGTTCATCAGATTGGCGATCCGCTGCCGCTCGGGCACTGGCCAGACAATCTCGCCGGCCGACCAGCCCTCGGGCAAGGTCCAGCGGATCTTGGTGGCCAGACCGGAATCCCCCGGATTGAGCCAATAGGTATGCCAGCCCGGCGCGATCTTGTGATGGATGGCCACAAAGCTGGTGCCGCCGGGGATCAGGGCCTGTTGCTGAGAAACCAGTTCGACCGTCAGATGATCGGTCTTGACTGGAGCGGCTCGACTTAATCCGGCAAAGGCAACGGCCAGAAAACCGGCCAGCATCAGAACACCAAGGGCCCGGAACATCAGCTCAAAGGTCAGCGACACGGTACGGGTCATGCCCCGGTGTTTCGTCTGTCTCATCGGATATCCGTCCCTTACGCTCTACCGTTCCCCGCACCCTGCTGACACAGGTCCGACGCCAGTTTACGTCACGGATTGCCCTGACGATCAATCCTGTAAGCGTGTTCTCGGCAATTATCGGGCCAAGATCAGCAATTGCCACTGTGCTCTGGAAAAGCGACACTTTGAAGTCGACTCAGCACAGAGGGGAACCATGCCTGCAGCGTTTGATGATCTGTGGATCGGACAGGTGGTGTCCCTCGGGGCCACGGCGATCAATCCGCAGGAAATGACCCAGTTTTGCAAGACCTTTGCCCCGCACTGGGATTGTGAAAACGGCGCCCCGGATGTGCTCGTCTATGCCATCTGGTCACGGCTTCACGAGGAAGCGGCCCAGACTTGGCCAACCTCAAAATTGCTGGCGATGGATGCCCTGCGCTGGACCCGCAACCCGCCCCCCGGTGAGTTGCTGCGCGCGCGCATGACCATCATGGGCAAGGATGCTGTTGGCGATACCAAGGGCGTGATCATCGCCCAGCATGATCTGCTCGACGAGGCCGGACGACTGGTGTTTTCCTGTCTGACCCGTTCAATCTTTCAGCGGAACCCCAAGATTGATTTCGAGATCTGAAACCCGTCCGCCCGACTGACTCAACAAAAAACCCCCGGCTCGCACCGGGGGTTTCGTGTTTCAGACCAAGGGGGTCTTAGTTGGCGTTCGCCGGAATTTCCGCCGTGGCGCGATCGAGCGCCAGAGCGATCAGCTTGTCCCAGGCCAGCAGCGAGATCAGGTGCGCATAGATGTGGGTCAGGGCGCCGTTGTCACGCAGCTCGACCAGCTTTTCGGCCGGCAAGGCATTCAGCTTGGCTTCGTCAATAGCGAAATACTCAGCCAGCTTTTGCGGCTCAGCCGGAGTGCCATCCGGATTTTGCGGACGGAACACGGTTTCGCGCACGGTGAACAGGTCGAGGCTCTTCAGCAACTCGACGAACGACTCTGTGCGGCGACGCTCGACTTCAAAGTCGTTGCAGAACTGCATGGCGTTTTCGACAAAGGCCGACGGCTTGCCGTTTTCGAAGAACGGTACATCCGGGTTGGTCCCGACGGCGTCCGATGCGGTGTCGACGCACAGGATCATGCGCTCGCCCTCGTCGTCGTTGGCGAACACGAACGGATAGCGACGGGCAAAGGCCGGCAGATAGGCGTCCGAGCGGAATTCACCGCGCGGCGACAGGAACAGGTTCTGGCCCTGGCTGAGGCCCATGGCGGCAACCGGGGTCTTGTTTTCGCCGATGAACACCACCGGATAGCTCAGAGCGGCAGCCGGGAATTCGGCGACCGTGATCGGCACCACATTGGTCTGGGCGACAAAAGCATAGGGAGCCTCAAGACGCTTAACGCCCAGATTGCTGTGCAGCTCGGGGTTCAGCGGCTCGGGGTTCTTGTAGAACAGCACGTTGCCGGAAAGCTGGCCACCGGCCATTTGAGTTTGTTCCATAGTCGCCATCTTTGTGTAAGCGAGAAAGAAGAAAGTCCGCTTCTAGCCCAGCTTGGCGAGAGGGGCAATGCACGCTCTGTGTCACGCGAACGGCAATCGTCTAAAGTCTGCTCTTTGACGAAAAAAGCCCCGGAAACTGCTGCGAAGCCGTCACCGGGGCTATTCAGACGAAGGTCTTCTGCGCCTCAGGGCTGGGTCGGCAAGCTAAAATGCACCTGTGCCCCAGGCCCCAGCGGCCAGTCGAAATAGACCCAGCCCACCACCAGGGCGACGCCAAAGATCAGCAGCGCAAAGGAATAGGGGATCATCAGAGCCATCAGACTGCCGAGGCCGAAATCCTTGTTCCAGCGCTGACAAAAGGTCAGGATCAACGGGAAATAGACCATCAGCGGTGTGATGATATTGGTAATCCCATCGCCCACGCGGTAGGCCGCCGTGGTCATTTCCGGGCTGACCCCGAGCAACATCAGCATCGGCACCAGAATAGGCGCCATCAACGCCCATTTGGCACTGGCCGATCCAATCAGGATATTGATCAGCGCTGTGAACCCGACAATGGTCGCCAACAACAGAGGCAACGGCATGTTTTGCGATCGGATGAAATCGGCGCCATTGACGGCCGCGATCAGGCCAAGGTTGGACCAATTAAACATGGCGACAAAGTGGGCAATAAAGAACGCCAAGACGAGGAAATAGGCCATGGTCCCCATGGACTCGCTCATCATCTGAACAATGTCACGATGTGACTTCACCGTCCCGGCGGCCGCGCCATAGGCCCAACCACTGAGCAGGAACAGCAGGAAGAAGCCCCCGACCAGCGACTTATAAAACGGTGACAACTGGGCTTCAGGTTTGGCGGCTTCATCAATCAGCGGTGTTCCCGGTCCAAGGGTCAGAACGAGCCAAAGGCCGACCACGAACAGAATGGCCAGCCCCGCCCACAGCAGCCCTTTCTTTTCCGAAGCCGACAGATCGGCATCGGATCCAGCCAAAGCTTGCGCCTCTTCGGGCATGCCTTGTTTCTTAAGGCGCGGTTCAATGATCACATCAGTGACGAACCAGATCGCCGGCAAGAAGAAGACGGTCATCCCCGCAATGAAGTACCAGTTCCCGGCAATGTTCGCATCCCAACCCGGCAAAAGCAGCTCTGCAGCGGGTTCGGTGATCCCGAGAAGCAGCGCATCCAATTGCCCCGGGAACAAATTGGCAGAGAACCCGCCAGAAACCCCGGCAAAGGCCGCCGCGATCCCGGCGATCGGATGGCGCCCGACGGCCGC
>JBKBWB010000232.1:0-3717 GCA_046289215.1 Asticcacaulis sp.
CGGCGTCGTGCTGAAATGGTGCCCGATCACCGATGACGGTCAGCTCGACTGGCCGGCGCTCGAAGCGATGGTGGGGCCGCGCACGCGCCTGATCGCCCTTAGCCACATGTCCAACGTGCTGGGAACCCATAACCCGGCCGAGCGGATCGTCGCCCTAGCGCGATCTGTGGGGGCCAAGGTGCTGCTCGATGGCTGCCAGGCCGTGGTGCACACGCCGCTCGATGTGACCGCGCTTGATGTCGATTTCTATGTCTTTTCGAGCCACAAACTCTATGGCCCGACCGGCCTTGGCGTCCTCTATGCCAAGCCTGAGATCCTGGCGGATCTGCCCCCCTGGCAAGGCGGCGGCGAGATGATCGCCCGGGTCTCCAAAGAGACCATCACTTTTGCCGATCCGCCCCACCGCTTCGAAGCGGGCACCCCGGCTATTCTCGAAGGGATCGGGCTGAAGGCGGCGATAGATTGGTACAGCCAGTTTGACCGTGCCGCCGTGATCGCCCACGAACAGGCGCTCTACCAGCGGGCCGTGGACGGGCTGAGCCAGATCAATGACCTGCGCATCATCGGCACGGCCCCCGGCAAGGGCGCGATCCTGACCTTTGTCTTTGAGGGCGAAAATGCCCCCCATGCCCATGATGTGGCCCAGATCCTCGACCGCTATGGTGTGGCGGTGCGGGCAGGGCTTCACTGTGCGGAACCCTTGTCGCGGCGAATGGGGATCACCTCCAGCGCCCGCGCCTCCTTTGCGATCTACAACACCCCGGAAGAGGTCGATGCCTTCATCGATGCGCTCGTCCGGGCCAAGCGTTTCTTTGACTGAGGCCCCATCATGACCGCCCAGCCGGAATTCAACCCCGACACTGACCTTGAGCCCGATGAGACCCCGTCGGCCATCCCGGCCGAGGAGCTGTCGCGCCTGACCGAAGACCTGATTGCCGCTTTCAAAAGCGTCTATGATCCCGAAATCCCGGTCGATATCTACGAACTGGGGCTGATCTATCGCGTCGATGTCTCCGATGATCGCGACGTGGTGGTGGACATGACTCTGACCGCACCCGGCTGTCCGGTGGCGGGAGAAATGCCCGGCTGGGTGCGCGATGCCGTGCTCAAGGTCGAAGGCGTGCGCGACTGCGACGTCAATCTGGTGTTCGACCCGCCGTGGGACAACAGCCGCATGACCGACGAAGCCAAGCTGCAACTGAACATGTTCTGAGGATCCCGATGACCGATCTTACGCCTGTAAGTGCTGCTGTTACACCGCGCCCGCGTCGTCCGCGCCCGGCGGTCGTCACCTTGACGGACGCGGCAGCTGAGCGCGTTAAGGCGATCATGGCCCGGGCGGACAAGCCCTATGTGGGCCTGCGCGTCGGGGTCAAGAACGGCGGCTGTGCCGGTCAGGAATATGTGCTGGACTATGCCGAAACCGTGCATCCGCTTGATGAGCAGGTGAGCGACAAGGGCGTGACCATCCTGATCGAGCCCAAGGCGGTGCTGTTCCTGATCGGAACCGTGATTGACTATGAGGTCAATAAGCTGTCGGCCCGGTTCGTGTTCCGCAACCCCAATGAAGTGGACGCCTGCGGCTGTGGCGAGAGCGTCACCATCAAGCCGCAGAGCGACGACGCTTAAACGTCCAGATCGTCGCTGACGAAGCTGGCGTTTTCCTGAATATAGCGGAAGCGCAGCTCCGGCTTGCGCCCCATCAGGGTTTCCACCAGCGCTTCGATATCCGTTTCGCTCTCGGGCAGGGTAACCCGCGCCAGGGTGCGGGTCTTGGGGTTCATGGTCGTTTCCTTGAGCTGGGCGGGCATCATTTCCCCTAGACCTTTGAAGCGACCAACTTCCGGCTTCTTGCCTTTGAATTCCGTGTCCAGCAGCTCCAGCCGGTGGGCATCATCGCGGGCATAGATCGTTTTGGTGCCATGGCTCAGGCGATAAAGCGGCGGCATGGCCATGAACAGGTGTCCTGAACGGATCAGCCCCGGCATGGTGCGATAGAAGAAGGTGATCAGCAGCGAGGCAATGTGGGCGCCGTCCACGTCGGCGTCGGTCATGATAATGATCCGCTCATAGCGCAGATCATCAAGCCGGAACGCCTTACCCCCATTGACCCCGAGCGCCAGCGACAGGTCCGACAGCTCGACATTGGCCTTGGCCTTGTCCGAGGCCGCCGAGGCCACGTTGAGGATCTTCCCGCGCAGGGGCAGGATCGCCTGAGTGTTGCGGTCGCGCGCCTGTTTGGCCGAGCCACCGGCCGAGTCGCCCTCGACGATGAACAGCTCCGTCCCTTCGGCTTCTTGGCGGGCACAGTCGGACAGCTTGCCCGGCAAGCGCAGCTTGCGCGTGGCGCTGGCGCGCTGGACTTCCTTGTCCTTGCGCCGCTTCAGCCGCTCTTCGGCCCGCTCGATGATAAAGCCGAGCAGCCGGTCCGCCTGTTTGGGCGAGCCGGTCAGCCAGTGATCGAAGGGGTCACGCAGGGCATTGTCCACGAGACGGGCCGCCTCGCTGGACGAAAGCCGGTCCTTGGTCTGGCCCTGGAATTCCGGGTTGCGGATAAACACCGACACGAGGATCCCGGCCTGGGCGGCCACATCCTCGGCGGTGATCAGGCCGCCGCGCTTTTCCCCGGTCATGTCGGCATAGGCCTTGAGGCCGCGGGTCAGGGCCGCCCGCAATCCCTGTTCGTGGGTGCCGCCGTCCGGGGTCGGGACGGTGTTACAATAGGATTGGGAAAAGCCATCATGCTCGCCAAACCCGGCGGCATTCCATACCACGGCCCATTCCACGGCCCCGGCTTCGCCCTCACGCGCCACGCGTCCGGAAAAAATCTCGGTGACGGTTTCCGTGGTGCCGATCTTTTCGGCCAGAAAGTCCGCCAGACCATTGGGGAAGTGAAAGGTCGCCTCGGCGGGTGTGGCATCGCTGATCCGCTCTGGCGCGCACTTCCAGTGGATCTGGACGCCCCGGAACAGATAGGCCTTGGAGCGGGCCATGCGGTAAAGCCGGGCCGGTTTGAATTGGGCCCCTTCGCCGAAAATCTGTTCGTCCGGACGGAAGCGGGCGCGGGTCCCGCGTTTGCGGCTGGGGCCGATCTTTTCGGTGCCGGTGACGGGGATCCCGCGCGAAAAGCGCTGAGCCCACTCAAAGCCGTCACGCCAGACGGTCACCTCCAGCGTTTCGGCCAGGGCATTGACCACCGACACCCCGACCCCGTGCAGACCGCCCGAGGTTTCATAGGCCTTGCCCGAGAACTTGCCGCCTGAGTGCAGCACGGTCATGACCACTTCAAGCGCCGACTTGCCCGGATGGCGCGGGTGTGGATCCACCGGGATCCCGCGGCCATCGTCACGCACACTCAGATACCCGTCGGCATCAAGCTCGACCCAGATGGCCTTGGCGTGACCGGCCACGGCCTCGTCCATGGCGTTGTCGAGCACCTCGGCAAACAGGTGGTGCAGGGCGCGCTCGTCCGTGCCACCGATATACATCCCCGGGCGCATCCGCACCGGCTCCAGCCCTTCGAGCACCTCGATCGAAGATGCAGAATAGCCGCTGGCCTTGGCCTGTTCGGTGGCCGCGCTGTCGGCCTCAAAGGCTTTAGCGGCGGGCGCAGCGGGTTTCGCATCCACGGCTTTGGCGGGCGCAGGCTTGGCTTTGTCCGGCTCGGCCAGGGGCGCATCAAACAGGGACGGTTGCGGGGTCTTAGTCGTCATGATC
>JBKBWB010000233.1:0-2431 GCA_046289215.1 Asticcacaulis sp.
CCTTGAAGTCAGCCAAGGCTGTACGCAGGAAGGTGAACAGACGCGTCATTTCCGGCGGAGTCGAATAGCCGACAGTGTCCGGGACATTGAGGGTTGTCGCCCCCGCTTCGGCCACGGCGCGCATGACCTCAGCCAGAAAGGCCGGTTCCGTGCGGATGGCATCTTCGGCGGAGAACTCCACCTCGTCGAACAGCGGGCGGGCTAGGCTGACCGCATCGACGGCGCAGCGCAGGACCTCAGCCCGGGACATTTTCAGCTTGGCTTCGCGATGGATCGGGCTGGTGGCCAAGAAGATATGCACCCGACTGCGCTGGGCGGTTTCAAGCGCCCGGGCAGCGGCTTCGATGTCGCTGTCCTTGGCCCGGGCGAGGCTGCAAACCGTGGCCCGCTGCACCTGTTCGGCCACGGCAGTGATAGCCGCAGCATCGCCCGGCGAGGCGGCGGCAAACCCGGCCTCGATCACATCGACGCGCAGGGCTTCGAGCACGCTGGCGACACGCAGCTTTTCCCCGAGGCCCATGCTGAACCCCGGGGCCTGTTCGCCATCCCGCAAGGAGGTGTCAAAGATAATGACCCGGTTTGGGTCGGTGACCGGGCTTACGGGGTACATACGCGGATCTCCGGCTCGTGCTGGGCCATGACCGGGGTCGCGGCGGGCGCGCGGCGTTCCAGGCCGTAAAGACGGTCAATCTGGCGACCGAGCACGTCGACATTGCGGGTGTTGTCCCGCGGACGCACGCGCACGCTGAGCGCGCGGCGATCCTGGCTGGCGTCGCTCATCGACAGGCTGTCGATGTGAAAGCCCCGGCGCTCAATCAGCCCAAGCAGACGCAGAAGGGTGCCTTCGCACCGGTCCAGTTCGATGTGCAGGGTGTGGCTCATAACTCAGGCCTCCATCATTTCAGCATTGGATTTGCCTGGCGGCACCAGCGGCCAGACATTCTCGCGGGGATCGATCAGAACGTGCAGAAGGGCAGGACCCTCTTCGGCCAGCAGCCAGTCGAGGCCGGCTTCGACCTCGTGGCGCAGGGTGATGCGGCGGGCCTTGATGCCAAACGCCTCGGCCACGACCACAAAGTCGGGGTTATCCGACAGGTCGATTTCGCTGTAGTTCTCGTCGTAGAACAGCGCCTGCCATTGGCGCACGAGACCGAGCGACGCATTGTCCAGCAGGACTGTCTTGAGGCCGATGTCATAGCGGCGCAGGGTGGCCAGTTCCTGGATGTTCATCATGAACGAGCCATCGCCCGATACGGTCACGACCGTGGCGTCTGGCGCGGCCAGCTTGGCCCCGAGACCGGCGGGAAGCCCATAGCCCATGGCCCCGAGACCCCCCGACGTCAGATGGGCGCGTGGTTGGGCAAAGCGGCAATGCTGGGCAACCCACATCTGGTGCTGACCCACGTCGCAGGCAGCAATAAAGCGGTCGCCCGCCTTTTCTGACAAGCGCTTGAGCAGGCCCGGCGCGTAGATCGCTTCGCCTGGGGCATCATAGCGGAAGGCATGGGTCTGTTTGGCCTCATCGACCCAAGCCACCCAGTCGCTGATCGCCAGTGGGCCGGGATCAAGGCTGTCGAGCGCCTGTCCCATATCGCCGAGGATAGCGGCATCGGCGGCGCGCAGCTTGCCAACCTCGGCGGGATCAATGTCGAACTGGAGCACGCGGGCATGAGGAGCAAAGGCATCGAGTTTGCCAGTGGCCCGGTCATCGAAGCGTGCGCCAAGCACGATCAAAAGGTCGCAATCCTGAACGGCCATATTGGCCGCCCGTGTGCCATGCATCCCCAGCATGCCGAGGAATAAGGGCGTGTCGGTCGGCAGGACCCCAAGGCCCTTGAGCGTGGCCACAGCCGGAATGCCGGTGCGGCGGGCAAAATCCCGCACCGCATCGGTGGCCCCGGCCATATCCACGCCGCCCCCTATATAAAGCAGCGGCTTTCGGGCGCGGGCGATCAGATCCGCCGCGCGCGCTAGGCTGGCGGCTTCGGGTGCGGGAGGATGAAAGCCTGGAAAGCTGGCGGTCGCAGCCTGATCGACGATCTTGGCAGCGAGGTCCTTGGGCAAATCGACGAGCACCGGCCCGGGCCGACCGCTCTGGGCAATATGAAACGCTTCGGCCAGGATCGCCGGGATATCTGCCGCATCCCGGACAAGATAGCTGTGTTTCACGATCGGCAAGGTGATGCCGAGCATGTCCACTTCCTGGAACCCATCGGTGCCCATCAGGCTGGTGCTGACCTGGCCGGTGATGGCCACCATCGGCACGCTGTCGAGCATGGCATTGGCGATGCCGGTGATCAGGTTCGTGGCTCCGGGACCGGACGTGGCCATACAGACCCCGACCTTGCCGGTGACCCGGGCATAGGCATCGGCGGCAAAGGCCGCGCCTTGTTCATGGCGCACCAAGATATGGCGCAAGCCCGATCCGGCC
>JBKBWB010000233.1:2441-3709 GCA_046289215.1 Asticcacaulis sp.
CTTGAGCGTGGTGATCAGCAAGCGGGCACCGTTCGGGGCATGACTGGCGTTGGCGGCCAGGGTCTGTCCTTTGGGGGCAAAAGTCGTCTGGGTCATGGGTTTGGTCTCTTTGGGGATCAGGCTTGCGCCGCTTCGGGCTCGGCCGGGGCCGGGCGGTTGTTGGCGTCGGTCTGGAGCCAGGCCATGCGCGCCCGAAGGCTGCGGCCTGTGGTCTCGATCCGCTGGTTCAGATCTGCGGCGAGCATGGCGTCGTAGCCCTTGCGGCCGATGGCGTTCTCCTCGATCCAGTTGCGGGCAAATTGACCGGACTGGATGTCGGCTAAGACCTCGCGCATGCGGTCGCGGGTTTCGGCATTGATGACGCGCGGACCGGAAACGAGGTCGCCGTACTTGGCGGTTTCCGAGATAAAGGCGTGCATCTTGGCCAAGCCGCCTTCGTACAGCAGGTCCACGATCAGCTTCAGCTCGTGCAGGCATTCGAAATAGGCGATTTCCGGCTGGTACCCGGCCTCGACCAGGGTCTCGAACCCAGCCACGACGAGCTCGGTCGCGCCACCGCACAGCACGGCCTGTTCCCCGAACAGATCGGTCTCGGTCTCTTCGGCAAAGGTGGTCTGGATCACCCCGCCGGTGGTGCCGCCGATATAGCGGGCATAGGCAAGGGCGCGTTCAGACGCGCGACCGCTGGCGTCTTGCGAAACGGCAAACAGCGACGGAACCCCGCGGCCGCGCTGATATTCCCGACGCACCAGATCGCCCGGACCCTTGGGGGCCACAAGGATCACATCCATATCCGGACGCGGCGTCACCTGGCCGTAGTGAACCGAAAATCCGTGAGCAAACAGGATCGCAGCCCCCTTGGGGGCGTTCGGTTCGATCACCTCTTTCCAGATTTGCGCGTGGGTGAGGTCCGGGGTCAGAACCGCAATCAGGCTCGACTGGCGCACTGCTTCGGCGGGTTCACAGGTGGTGAGGCCATCGGCCTTGGCACGCTCGGCCCCGGCCCCACCAGCGCGGACGCCGACAATGACGCTTGCGCCGGATTCCTTGAGGTTCAGGGCGTGGGCCCGGCCCTGGCTGCCGTAACCGATCACGGCCACGGTTTCGGACTTGAGGGCGTCGGCGGCCACATCGGCGTTGGTAAAGACTTTCATGTCAGGCTCCGGAAGAGATCAATAAGAGGATGGGTCGATGGTCACGGCCCCGCGCGAGGCGGAGGAGACAAGGCGGGCATATTTGGCCAGGGCGCCGCGTTCGGCGGGACGCTC
>JBKBWB010000234.1:0-3681 GCA_046289215.1 Asticcacaulis sp.
CCACACGCCAGCCTCTCGCGGTCAGCTCTCGTGCCAACGCTTCGGCCGGGAACATGTGGCCGCCGGTACCGCCCGCCGCCACCACGGCCAGCGGGATTGCGCCCTTGGGTCTTGTCATGGTGTCCCCCCTGCTGGGCCAGAATGAAGGTCGGATCAGAGCCTTTGGCCGTCCAGGCTCTCGGGAGTCTCTTCTGCTGTATCCGGCATGGCATAGGCGCGCGGATAGCGTCGGGTCAAGGCCAGCGCCAGCCCCATGGTCAGGCCCATCGCCATCATCGACGAGCCGCCGTAGCTGAGGAACGGCAGGGTCATACCCTTGGTCGGGACCAGATTGAGGTTCACGGCGATATTGATCACGGCCTGAACGCCGAACAGCACGAACAGGCCTGTCGCCGCGATCTGTTCAAACGGATCCGGCAATTTCAGCGCCCGGAGAAGGCCTCGGATCACAATCGCCGCATAGAGCCCGATCAGCACCAGCGAAAACACCAGGCCGAATTCCTCGGCGGCGACGGAATAGATAAAGTCGGTGTGCAGGTCGGGGATATAGCGCTTGAGCACCCCCTCGCCCGGCCCCGGCCCGACCAAGCCCCCGGCGCTGATCGCCTCCAGACCCCGGTCGATCTGATAGGTGTCCGTACCCTCAGGATTGATGAACTTGGCCACCCGGTCCTTGACGTGGCCAAGCATGAAATAGCTGGTGACCATTCCGGCGAGCGCCGCCGCGCCAAGGCCCAGGATCCAGCGGAACGGCACGCCGGCGACAAAAAAACAGGCCCCAAAGGCGATGGTGATCAGGATCGTCTGGCCAAAATCGGGCTGGATGATCAGCAAAAACGCCGACAACAGATAAAGACCAAAGGCAATGGTCATGCCCGGCACACCCCGGCCCTTTTGCCCCTCGGCAAACATCCAGGCGATCATGATCACGAGGGCGGGCTTGAGGAATTCGGACGGTTGCAGGCCAATCGGCCCGAGGTCCAGCCAACGCCGTCCCCCCTTTGCCGTATGCCCCATCAAGGGCAGCAGGGCCATAACGGCAATAGCGCCAGAAAAGACAAAGAACCCGACCCGCCGCACGCCTTTGGGTGACAACAAAGAGGCGGCGATCAATACTACGACACTGACAAGGGCGAAGCCAAACTGCATCACTGCATAGTGAAAGGGAAATGCGATCCCATGTTTGGCCGCCGCAATCGGGCTGGAGGAAAAGGCCAGGGCCACCCCCATCAGCACCAGCACAAGGATACAGGCCAGCGACACCCCATCAACCGTCCACCACCAGATCCCCAGCGGCGAGCGGTCCGTGCGGGCAAAGGGGTGAGCAAAGCGGCTCATGAGCTGAGCACCGTGTCGGATTGCACGGCGGCTTTTTGCTTTTGCGCTTCGCTGGCGGCGATATCGCGCACGGCTTGGGCAAAGGCCTCGCCCCGGGCTTCGAAATCCGGGAATTGGTCGAACGAGGCACAGGCGGGCGAGAGCAGCACCACCGCGTCCTGGACCGTTTTTGCGGCAAAGGCTTCGGCAGCGGCAAAGGCCTGGGCCGTGGCGGCCAGCAGCGTCCGCGACTGGGTCACGGGCACGCGGCTGCCAAGGGTGGCGGCAAACAGCTCAGCCGCTTCGCCGATCAGGAACGCGCCCTCGACCCGCTCAAACAGGTCGCTCAGCTCTTCAATGCCTCCGGCCTTAGCCCGCCCCCCAGCGATCCAGAAGAAGCGGTCATAGGCCAGCATCGCCTGGCGGGCGGCATCGGCATTGGTGGCTTTGGAATCGTTGACGAACCGCACTTTCCCGATGCGCCCGACCTCTTGCATGCGGTGCGCCAGCCCCGGGAAAGACAACAGGCCGTCCCGAATGGCGTCGTCGCTCAGACCGAGCGCCCGGCAGGCGGCAGTGGCCGCGACCGCATTTTGCCAGTTGTGACGCCCGCGCAGCGACTGGGCCGCCGCCAGATTGGCCACTTCGCGCGTGCGCTCGCTCGTCGAGTCGTAAATCACGCCCTGGAGCGCGTAGATGCCCCGGCCCATCACCCGGCGGGCGGAAACCGGTACCACTGCGGGCCCGCGTCCGTCGCCATGAAGCGTGATTTGGTCCGTGGTAATGGCTTGACACCAGCTGTCGTCCGCGCCGATCACCGCCGTCTGTTCGGGACGCTGGGCCGCAAAGATCCGACGCTTGGCCGCCACATAGCCGTCCATACCCCCATGGCGGTCAAGGTGATCCGGCGAAAAGTTCAGCAGCACGGCCACATCGGGCGCAAAGCTGTGTGTCAGATCGAGCTGGTAGCTGGAAGTCTCGATGACATAGACGGCCCCGCGGCGGAAATCGGCCAGATCCAGCACACCGATGCCGATATTGCCGCCCATGCGCACATCGCGCCCCGCTTGCTGAAGGATCCAGCTAATCAGGGCCGTGGTGGTGGATTTGCCGTTGGTGCCCGTGATCGCCACGGTGCGGGGCCGATCCGCTTCCGACAGGCGGTTGAGCGAACTGGCGAACAGCTCGATGTCCCCGATTACGGGGACCCCGGCGGCCTTGGCCTTTTGTACCGTCCAGTGTGGCTCTGGATGGGTCAGCGGCACCCCCGGCGACAGCATCAGGGCGTCGATTTCCGACCAGTCGCTGACCTTGAGATTTTCGAGCGTAAAGCCTTCCTTGGCCGCTTGAGTCAGGCTCTTGGCTTGGTCGTCCCACAGCAAGGGTTCCGCCCCGCCCGCCTTGAGCGCCCGCGCCGCCGTCAGCCCCGAGCGTCCCAGCCCGAACACCGCCACACGCTTGCCTTCAAAACCGCGAACCGGGATCACTGCGGACGTCCTCCTGGGGTTGGATCAGCGAATTTTCAGGGTGGCCAGGCCGATCAGAGCCAGCACGCCGGCAATGATCCAGAAGCGGATCACCACAGTCGACTCGGCCCAGCCCATTTTTTCGAAATGGTGATGGATCGGGGCCATCAGGAACACGCGCTTGCCGGTCAGTTTGAAATAGGTGACCTGGATCATCACCGACAAGGTTTCCATCACGAACAGACCGCCGACAATCGCCAGCACCAGTTCGTGCTTGGTCGCCACCGCAATCGAGCCCAGAGCGCCACCGAGGGCCAGCGATCCGGTATCGCCCATGAAGATCCGGGCGGGCGGGGCATTATACCAAAGGAAGCCCGTTCCGGCCCCGATCAGGGCGCCACAGATGACCGCGATCTCGCCCGTTCCCTGGACGAAATGCAGCTGCAGATACTGAGCGAAGTTAAAGTGACCGACGACATAGGCGATGATGCCAAAGGTCGCTGAGGCCATCATCACCGGCACAATCGCCAGACCATCGAGCCCATCGGTCAGATTTACTGCATTGGAAAAGCCCGCGATCACCACGGCCCCAAAGGCAATGTAGAAGATCCCAAGGTTCAACAACACCGATTTAAACAGCGGGAACGCGACCGAGGTTTCAAGATTGGGCGAGGTCTGGGACGCGGGGGCCAGATAGACCAAGGCGGTCACCGCGATCCCGGCCACCGCGAACTGGGCCACCAGCTTTTGGATGCTGCTTAACCCCGCCGAGGATTGTTTGGTGACCTTGGCATAGTCGTCGATAAAGCCCAGCAAGCCGTAGCTGGCGGTTACGAACAGCACCACCCAGACATAGAGATTGCTCAAGTCGGCCCACAAAAGGGTTGCGACGATCACC
>JBKBWB010000235.1:0-2165 GCA_046289215.1 Asticcacaulis sp.
ACATAGGTGGTCGAGGCAAAACCGCCGCTATCGATCAGATAGTCTGAACGGAAGTTTTCGGAAATCCGTGCGCCCCAGGTCTTTGTCTCGTAATAGAGCGTGAAGTTATGGTTGAGATCAGACATGCCCAACGTGTCAGACTCGATGAAGGTGGCATTGGCCACAACACCCAGATTGTTGAACGGGGCTGGCAAGAACGCAAAATCACTCTGGGCGCTCAGTTCAAGGCCTTTTAAGGTCGTCTTGCCGAGGTTGACCGGGCGTGTGTATTCATTGACGTTGCTGGCACCGGTGATCCCGGCCACCAATTCGGTCGGCAGGCCCGTCGAGGAATAGGGCACATTGAGCTTACGCTCGGATGTGATCAGACCATCGATGTCCTTATGGAAGAGGCCAGCAGCCACTAGGCCAACCTGACCGAAGTACCATTCCACAGCCAGATCAAATTCATCAGACGTATAGGGCTTAAGGTTCGGGTTGCCCGCAGACACCGTCAGGGTGTTGGTGGTGGTGTCGTTGTTGACCGAGCCGTTCATCGCATAGGCCGTCAGGGACGATTGATGTTTTGTGAGGCGGCAAAGCGCAACTGAACTGCGTCCGTGATCTCAGCGGTCATATTGAACGCCGGCAGAACACCTGAGTAGGTTTGGCTGACCGTCACCGGCGTGGTGACGCCACGAACACTCATAAAGCCCTTGAGCGTCAGATCGGTCTCATAACCGCGCAGACCAAGGTTGCCGCGGACCGGCAGTCCCATCAGTTCGGTCTTGAAGTCACCCTGGACATAGGCCGCCTTGGTGGCTTCGCGCACGCCATAGTCTGCACTGCGGACCCAGTTAACCGAGCGAGTCACACCGTAATGCTTCAGCGCCTTGTCAAAGTCCGCGATCACCCAAGCCTGATCCTTGTGACCGTTAAAGACGCGCGCGTAGCTGTTGACCTTATCATCCGGGCGACTGCCCCAGGTGCCTTTTTCCCATTCGTCCTTCAGGATGTCGTCGTTGCTGAACGAGCTGCCCTTGTTTTCGAACTTGCGATAAGACACCCCACCTTTGAGCGTGAGCGCATCATTCAGGACATAGACCCCGTTCAGCTCAGCATTGTCGAGCTTGGTCGACTGATAGGTCTCAGAGAAGTCGATTTCATGCGCCCGGTAATTGTTCGGATCGCGGGTATCCCACTTGTAGGTGTTGCGACCATAGAACGGATCCTGGGTGTAGTCTGTGATCAGGCCCCCGAAGGCTTCCATGTAGAACTTGTCCGACACCGGAATATCGTAGTCCGAGGTCTCGGTCCCGATATGGCCTTTGAACGACAGAGCGTCTGACACCTGCCAGGTACCGCTCAGTACGACCTGATTAAAGGTGTTTTCGGTTTGCTGACGGCGGGTCTCGGTCGCAAACACCGTGTTGTCGACATCCGCATAGACCACAGTTCCATAGGCATCATAGCGCAGGCTGTTCAGGCTCGGCGGTGCAAAGGCCGATGCCGGCTGGCCCGAATGGGCCATGGCGGTGCCAAGGATGGTCGAGCTGACCGACGCGCGGGTCGCCAGATGCAATTCACTACGCTTGTTGGTGAACTGGCCATGCAGACCATCGAGGGTCAGGGTCAGACCATCCACCGGACGCCACTGCAAAGCGGCTGTAATGCCCAGGCGCTCTTGATCCGAGCCCCACACCGACAGGCGGTTGCCACGCTGGAACACCAGACCTGACAAGGCGCGTGCCTTGTCTTCCGCATTGAGCTTGGTGACGTTTTCCGCGCGAGCCTTTTGCAGGTTTGAACCGTATGTATTGTACCCCTGTTCTTGGGTTTCACGTTGGCCGTATGCGACCGTGATCAGAGCCCCAAATACATCGTCATGGTTATAGGACAAAAGCGCGGCCCCGCGCTTCTGGAAGTCGTCGGTGTTGGAGTTGGTCCCGCCCTGAAGCGAGAACGCGCCCTTGAATCCCGGACGATAATCGAACGGCTTGGCCGTGTAGAGGCCGACCGTACCAGCCATGCCCCCTTCGTCCTGCTCCGCAGAGAAGCTCTTGCGAACTTCAACCTTTTTGAACAGATCCGACGCAAACAGGTTAAAGTCAAAGGCCCGGTCCCGTGACGTCTGGCCACGCGAATCCATCGGCGAGTCCACGTTGCCGAGGACTTCCATGCCGTTC
>JBKBWB010000235.1:2175-3680 GCA_046289215.1 Asticcacaulis sp.
CCGACCCGAGGCCCCGCAGGCTGATCCGACGCCCCTCTCCGCCTTCGCGGTTGATGGCCACCCCCGGCAGACGCTGCAGCGACTCCGCCAGGTTCAGATCCGGGAACTTGGCCATATCTTCGGCCACGATCAGGTCTGATACCCCGTCATTATTGCGCTTCAGCGCCCGGGCTTCGCCCAATGACTTACGATACCCGCGCACGACCACTTCTTCAGTGGCGGCTTCAGCGGCAGGCACTGCCGTCGCTTGCGTTTGATTTTGCGCTTGCGCCAGAGCCTGAGGCGCAATCGCCAAAGCAAAAGCGCCAAACGCAACGCCCGTTAAAAGTGCAGAATTCACAGATTTCACAACCATATCCCCCAAATTTCACCCCATTCGGGCAAAGCTACACACAACCCCTAACGAAGGTTTGTGGCAATGATAGAAAAGACTTAATACAATTTTATAAAATCAATATTTTCTGCTTTATGTTTATGCTTATACTTATAATTTAAATTTTAAACTTTATCTTTACATGTATAGAGCGCAGATCACGCACCCCCTGAAAATAATTAAATGCTATGATTAAAAAAGTAGCATCATTATTATGCATGGCTTGCTCTATCCGACGCACCTCATAGGCAATCATGAAACTTTTTTAAAATTTCAGCGGCTTCGGCGGAAGCCTGCGTCCCTTGGATCGAGGCCGGTCATCTGGCCCGAAACTGGGGATTATAATTCATGTCTACGCTCTCTTTGCGGCAAGCTCTGCTGCTGACCGCCACGGGTCTGGGTCTCGGCTTTGCCGTTTCGCCCGCTCTGGCTGACACGACGGCGCAAACCACCGCCGCCACCACCGCCGATGAAGCTCCGGTCACAGAAGTGGTCGTCGCCGGTCAACGCCGCAGCCTGGCCCGCGCCGTTCAGGAACAACGCGAAAGCCTGACCATTGCCAATGTGGTCTCGGCCGAAGAACTTCAAGCGCAACCGACCGCCAACCTCGCCGACCTTCTGACCCGTATCCCGGGCCTGTCTTCGGCTGTGGACCAGTCGCGCAACCAAGCCGGGACCGGCGAAGCCCAGTATGTGACCATCCGCGGCCTCGACAGCTCGTGGAACGCCTATTCGATGAACGGCGTGCGTCTGGCCCAGACCGACTCCAAGGCCCGCAGCATCTCGATGAACCTGTTGTCGCCGTTCGCCCTGTCGTTCGTGCGCGTGGACAAGGCGCCGACCGCCGAGATGGACGGGGATGCTCTGGCCGGGACCGTCGACTTCCGCACCGCCTCGGGTTTTGACTTCTCGCCGAACTACAACCGCCTGCGCCTTCAGGGCCAGTTGGCCGACCGCGCGATCCAGCGCGACGTCGACGGCCTTGGCTATACGGCTCAGATCGAACTGGCCCGCACCTTTGGCAACTCGGACCAGTTTGCCGTCTACGGCAACCTTTACTATCAGGACAAGGACAACGCCGGGGAATCCCAGGCTGTCCAACAGGACTATGTGAAGCTCGACTCGACATCGC
>JBKBWB010000236.1:0-3678 GCA_046289215.1 Asticcacaulis sp.
ACCTCAACCTGTCCGATGTCCCACATTTCCATAGGGCCAGAAACCAGGGCCCGATCCGCCATCGGCGCCCCATCGACATAGACCGTGGCCAGGCTGCCAACCCCTCCGGTCAGGCTGGCATTGGTAATCCCCCGAAGCGTAAAGCCCATGTCCCCAAAGGTTTCATTCATATTCGGGGTGCGGCGGATCACATCAAACAGGCTTTGGATATGCTCATCCTGAAGGCGCTTCGGGGTCAGCACTGCGACACTGGTATCGGTCGCCTGGATCGTGCGGCGGACTTTCTGGCCTGTTACGACGATTTCAGCGACCTGACTGTCCGGTGTCTGGCCCGTTTCCGCAACCAGCTCATCCGCAAGCGCATGACAAGGGGCCAGGCTCCCAAGGACTAAGGCTAAGGTACTGACGCGCAACATAAAACGGACGGGCATGACTCGGGGCCTTTAAGAATGAGAATGTGTTTCACATAATGGCCATAATTTTGAGAGTCAGTCTCATTCGCATAGCATTGGTCTGCCACGAGTCCGCAAAAACCCGTTTTTTGTCTGCTTAAGCCGATGGCTCGTTCTGCCCCCAAAGCACCAGACTACCGTTGTCAAGGAACCAGATGTGATTTCGCTTAAAATGATCCGTATCAATCGCTTTGAATGACGTATCCACTAAAGCGTTCCTTGGTTTGCTATAGGAGTGAAGCATGACGGACATGACCCTCCCATCATCTTTCATTATAACTCTACAGAAAATTCACAAACTCATTCAATTTGAAAATTAATACTTCTTGAATATTGACACAAACGCACCAGAGCACTACACAAGTGCTATAAGAACAAGAAACTGTTGATTATACTCTGTATGAATGAAGATCATCTCTCGCACGAGCCGCACCAATTTAATGAAACTGTCGTGTCTGACAGGCACGCTGAACAGGACAAAGCAACATGACAGAGAATATAACACGCCGCCAAACCCTTGCAGCGACACTCGGCATTGGCGCCACCCTGACCAGTGCGGGCTACGCCACGGCTCAGACCCCCAAACATAACCCTTCGTCTGGGAGGGCACTTTCTACGCACCCGCTGGCCTTCGACCCTAAATCCGTACCGGGCTTCTCAGAGCGCATCATTCGAAGCCACCATGAAAACAATTACGCCGGAGCTGTCCGTCGGATAGGTGCCATCCAAGCTGAACTCTCGACGCTCGATCCTGGCACTACGCCTGGCTTCAAGCTGAACGGGCTCAAGCGCGAGGAACTTCTGGCGATCAATTCGATGATCCTGCACGAAATTTATTTCGCATCCTTCGGACCGGATGGCGTGCCCCCCGGCGGCCCTCTCGCCGCCCAGCTAGAGGCCGATTTCGGGAGCCATGCTGCGTGGCGCAAGGAATTTGTCGCCATGGGCAAAGCACTCGGCGGCGGTTCGGGCTGGGTCGTGTTGGCCTGGTCGCCCCGGCTCGGTCGTCTGGTCAACCAGTGGGCGGCTGATCATTCCATGAGTGTTGCAGATGGCGTCGGCCTGATCGCGCTCGACATGTATGAGCACGCCTATCACCTGGATTTCGGCGCGAATGCCGGGGCCTATGTCGATGCCTTCATGAACGTCCTCGACTGGCGAAACGCGAATACCGCCTTCGAAGCTGTCTTGTGACATCCCCCATGAAATGGCTCCGGATCTTCGCACTGCGACTCGATACCGCATCGCTTGTCGGCCGCGACATCGCTAAAAGCGCGCGACGAAAGTTCACTTACCCGGAGATTGACCGTGACGCGCCCTGGGACTGGCGGGTGTACGGGCGCGATCTCATGGACTTTTATCACGCAGCAGACGTTGCCCTATGACAGGCAGCAAGACCCCCGACTTCAACGGGCAATTGTCTCTTCGGGCTGCAATACAGACATGGGTCAGAATCGCAGCACTCAGCTTCGGCGGGCCGGCCGGTCAGATAGCGATCATGCATCGGATACTGGTCGACGAGAAGCGCTGGATTGGTGAGCAGCGTTTCCTCCACGCGCTCAACTATTGCATGCTGCTGCCGGGCCCGGAAGCGCAGCAACTGGCGACCTATATCGGCTGGCTTATGCATGGTGTGCGCGGCGGTTTGATTGCGGGCGGACTTTTCATCCTGCCCGGATTTCTGTCCATTCTCGCCCTCAGCCTCATCTATTCACTGCTGGGTGACGTGACTGTCGTCTCCGGCTTGTTTTTTGGCTTGCAGGCAGCCGTGCTCGCCATTGTGGTCCAAGCGGTTATCCGGATAGGGCGGCGCGCGCTCTTCAATCGCGCAATGATCGCCATCGCGGCCGGGGCATTCGTGGGCTTGTTCGTGTTTCGCCTGCCGTTTCCGCTCATCATCAGTCTCGCGGCCCTGATCGGTTTTGTCGGCGCGCGATCAGGGGCAAAGATATTTGCCGCGAAAGGTGGTCATGGCACGAGCGGCGAAGGGGTCCCTGACAGCCAGTCTTTATTGGGCGAAACATTGCCTGCCCATGCGCAGGTGACAGCTGGCTGGTCTGTACGCATTGCCGTGATCTTTCTGGCTCTGTGGCTCACACCCGTCGCGATGTTGCTGCTCATACTGGGGCCAGACAATGTTTTCTCCGAAGTCGCCGTGTTCTTTTCCAAGATGGCGGTCGTAACGTTCGGCGGCGCTTACGCGGTGCTCGGATACATAGCCCAAGAAGGCGTAACGACCTACGGCTGGCTGCAACCTGCAGAGATGCTGGATGGACTCGCAATGGCGGAAACAACGCCAGGGCCGCTGATCCAGGTCGTTCAATTCGTTGGCTACATGGGGGCTTTCAGAGATGCGGGCGGCCTACACCCGGTTCTGGCGGGGATCTTGTCATCGGTACTTGCCACTTGGGTAACTTTTGTTCCGTGTTTCTTGTGGATCTTTCTTGGCGCGCCGTTCGTCGAAGGCCTGAAGAAAAACGCAGCCCTGTCATCAGCTCTCGCGGCCATCACAGCGGCCGTTGTCGGCGTGGTGCTCAACCTTGCCCTCTGGTTCGCCATACACGCGCTGTTCAAGGATGTTGCAGTCTGGCGATATGGTCCGGTCACGCTAGACTTGCCATCTTTGGCGTCAATGGATTTCTCTCAAGTCTCAATAACACTTATCGCTTTTGCAGCTTTGTTTCGTCTCAAACTAGGTGTGATGTGGGTATTGGCTATCACCGCGTTGATTGGGATCGCACTTAGTTTATTGGGCTTTGGGCCTGCATGAGGCGGATAACCTCCAGAAGCCTTGCGACCGATCCTCACCGTACCGGCCCTCTTTGCCGACCATATGGCAGTGTCCAGCTGATACCGCGTTCCTGAGTCTCATGACCAACGATCGTTCGCGCTGAAACTACAACGCAGGCCGCCATGGCAACATGGAATAGGGCGTCGCATTGCCGACGATAGCGATCCGATAATGAGCTTGGACCTCAAAGAATCTGCATACCCACATTCTTTATGTGCTGAAGCCCATGACCCGCTCTGCCCCCAAAGCACCAGACTACCGTTGTCACGGAGCCAGATGTGATTTCGCTTAAAATGATCCGTATCAATCGCTTTGAATGACGTATCCACTAAAGCGTTCCTTAGTTTGCCATTGGAGTGAAGCATGACGGACATGGTGGCTGTCGTTGGGGCCGGTGTATGTGGATTATCGGTTGCACTTGCCCTGACAGAGGCC
>JBKBWB010000237.1:0-3673 GCA_046289215.1 Asticcacaulis sp.
TATTTGCGCCGCTGGTCCTCAGAGCCATAGGCAAAGATCGGATACATCACCAGCGAGGACTGGACGCTCATCATCGAGCGATAGCCACTGTCGACCCGCTCAATCTCGCGGGCCACCAGACCGTACGAGACATAGGACGCCCCGGCGCAACCGTACTCTTCGGGCAAGGTCACACCGAGGAGGCCCAGCTCCCCCATTTCGTTGAAAATGGCCCGGTCAGTCTTTTCTTCGCGATAGGCCTCAAGCACCCGCGGCTGCAGCTGATCCTGAGCATAGGCGCGAGCCGTGTCGCGGATCATCCGCTCATCGTCATGAAGCTGGGCATCGAGACGGAACGGGTCGGACCAGTCAAAAGCAGCCAGGGTGTCAGCCATGGGGATCTCCGGAACGCACCGGGCCGCTCGGACCCGCGCAAAGGGCATTGCAGTTTCCATGAGCATAGCGCATGATTTCAAGCTGAATAGGCCCAAAATACGCATGGGTTAATGAGTGATGATAATGAACCGGCGTGAATTGCCCCCTATCGAAGACCTGCTGACTCTGGAGGCGGCGGCCCGGTTGCAGAGCTTTACCCGCGCCGCGGAGGAGCGAGGCGTCACCCAGGGGGCGATCAGCCGCCAAATCCGCAGTCTCGAAGACCGGCTGGGGGTGGCCCTGTTTTCCCGCATCAAGCGCCGGGTGGTGCTGACCGAGGCCGGGTCCGCCTATGCCGCCGCCGTCCGTCGCACGCTCGAAGACCTGTCCGAAGCGGGATATCGCGCTAAGTCTGCTGGTGGGGCCGGTTCCAGCCTGCGTCTGGCAGTGTTGCCCACCTTTGGCACGCGCTGGCTGGCCCCGCGCCTGGCCGATTTTGCCCGCGCCGCCCCCGAGATCCAGGTGCAGATCAGTGTGCGCGTCCGCCCGTTTGATTTTGACCAGGACCCCTTTGATGCCGCGATCCACCATGGCGAGGCCGCCTGGCCGGGAGCTGAACTTTATCCGCTGATGGAAGAAGCCCTGATTGCGGTGGCGAGCCCTGAGCTTGCGGCCCGGGGCCGCACCGCCGAAGGTTTGCTGTCCCTGCCGCTCTTGCATCAAACCACCCGCCCCAGCGCCTGGGCTGATTATTTCCAGCGCCGGGGGCTGTCCGCGCGCCAAGCCTGGACCGGGGCGCGGTTCGAGCAGTTTGCCATGATGACCGAGGCCGCCGCCACAGGTCTCGGGGCCGCGCTTCTGCCGCGCTTTTTGATCTCGCCCGAACTGGCCTCCGGCAAGCTGGTGCCCCTCAGCCCGGAAATCTTCCCGGTGGGGACGGCCTATTATCTGGCGGTGCCCCATGCGCGCAAGGACCAGCCCAGCGTGGTCGCGTTTCGCAAATGGCTGCTGCGAGCGGTCCATCCGGCCTGAGCTATTTGACCAGCGACATTTCGCCCTGTGGGGCCGCTCCAAGGATCCGCCTATAAGTCAGGCTCCCGTCCGATCGGAGCGCTGCCATGATCCCGTTCGCCCCTCCCGCCCTATCGGGCTTTTCGACCCTGCCGCGCGGCTGGCAAGCCCATGCCGGTCGGGATCTGCCGCGCTATACGAGCTATCCGACGGCGGCGAGCTTTCATGACGGCATCACCTCGGCGGTGGCCCGCGATCTGATGGCTGGGGTCCGCCCCGATATGCCCCTGTCCGTCTATCTGCACACGCCCTTCTGTGACCAGCTGTGCTGGTATTGCGGCTGTCATACCACCGTCCCCAATGGCTATGGCCGGGTGGCGGCCTTTGTCGATGCCGTAGACAAGGAAATCGACGTCTGGGCCGCGGCCCTGCCTGTCCATGCCGGCACCCGCCATGTGCATTTTGGCGGCGGCAGCCCCAACAGCCTGCTGCCCGGCGATTTTGCCCACTTGGTGCATCGGATCCGCGATGCCTTTCGGGTCCTGCCCGGGGCCGAGATCGCGGTGGAGCTGGATCCGCGCAGCTTAACGCCTGAGTTTATCACCGCCATGGCCGAGGCTGGGGTGACCCGCGTCAGCCTTGGGGTTCAGACCTTTGATCCGCGCGTTCAGGCTCTGGTCAACCGGATCCAGCCCCATGACACTATCGTGGCCTCGGTTGCGGCTTTGCGCGCAGCAGGGATTAACGGGATCAATTTCGACCTGATGTATGGCTTGCCGGGTCAAGACGTGGCCTCGGTTCAGGAGACGGTGCGGCTGGCGGCGTTGCTTCAACCCGACCGACTGGCCGTATTTGGCTATGCCCATGTGCCCTGGTTCAAAAAGCATCAGCAGATGATCCAGGACGGGGATCTGGGCGATCTGGCCGCGCGTTGGGACATGGCCGCCGCCGCCGAACAGACCCTGTTGGACGCGGGCTATGTAGCGCTGGGACTGGATCACTACGCCCTTCCCGATGAGGCTCTGGCTGTGGCCCAGGCCGAAGGCCGCCTGCAACGGAATTTCCAAGGCTATACCGACGATGCGGCCCCGGTGCTGATCCCCCTCGGCCCCTCGGCCATTGGCCAGTTTCCCGGTGGCTATATCCAGAACGCCCGTGCCACCAATGTCTGGAGCCAGGCCGTCAGCGGCGGCGATCTGGCCATCGACCGGGGCCTCGTCACCACCCGCGAAGACCGCCTGCGCAGCGCGATCATCATGCGGCTGATGTGCGACCAGTCTGTCGATGCCCTGAGCGTGGCGGAACAGTGTGGCTGGCCCGCTGCCGAAGCCCGCGCCTTACTGGCGGACTCCTATGCCCGACTGGCCGATTGTGTCGCCGAAGGCCTGTGCGACCTGTCGGGATCACAGGTCACCGTCCGGCCCGAAGCCGCCCGTCTGCTCCGCGTCGTTGCCGCCTGTTATGACGTCCGCCTTCCGGCCCAGACCGAAAAGCGCCACGCCAAGGCGGTCTGAGCGCGCCGCTCTCAGCCCCGGTACTGAAACTCCGGGCTGAGATTCAGGGTCTCGATCAGGGTCTCGCGGGCCTCATCGTCGATCAGTCCCAAATGGAGACAGAACCGCCCGTCGGGCAGTAGGCGCAACTCGATGTCTTCCTGAGCAAATTGGAACCGGCGACGGGCCTTGCCGAACAACGGCTTGCGGGTCCGCACCTCGACGCGCAAGGCGCGGCTCAAGGCTTGCGCCACTTGGTCCGGATTGGCTTCCCCCAAAAAAACAACGTCGCCGAAAACCTTGCGGTCCAGCTCAAACGCAATCGGCCTCCCCATGGCCTTACGCCTCCAACACAGTGTCCCAATAAAGATAGTCTAACCAACTTTCATGCAAATAGTGGGGCGGAAAACGCCGTCCCAGCTCCTGAAGTTGATACATTGTCGGACGGTGTGGGGTTTTTGCCGGGATCATCCCGGCTTCGCGGGGCGTTCGGCCCCCTTTTCGCAGGTTACAGGGGGCGCAGGCCGCCACAATGTTCTCCCAGACCGCCCGTCCCCCGCGCGACGCCGGGATCACATGGTCGAAGGTCAGATCGTGGAGCGTGTCCTTGTGACCGCAATACTGACAGGTGAAGCGGTCACGCAAAAACAGATTGTAGCGCGTAAAGGCCGGAGGCCGGTTCTGGTCGATATAGGTCTTGAGGGAAATCACACTCGGCAAGCGCATGCGCATCGACGGGGAGCGGATTTCGACATCATAGGTGGAGACCACATCCACCCGGTCTTCAAAAACGGCCTTGATCACTTCCTGCCAGG
>JBKBWB010000238.1:0-3666 GCA_046289215.1 Asticcacaulis sp.
GCTTGTTGAACTCGCCTTCGAAGATCACTTCGACCTTGTCCGAGACGACTGTGTTCGGAAGCTGCGGGGCAACCTTGAAGTCCGAGCGCATGATGGTGCCCTTGGCTTCGAAGCCCAGGGTCGGCTTGCCGCCAAAGTTCAAACCGCCGCCCGTAAAGGCCACATCAAAGGTCACCGGCTTGGTCACGCTGTTCAGGGTCAGGTCGCCTGAAAGGACGCCACGGGTCTCGTCAACGGCCTTCAAAGCCGTGGACTTGAACTGGATCGGGGTACCGCCAAAGAACTTGGTGCCAATTTCCTTGTCGAATCCGGGCAGGCCGGTCCAGACGCTGTTCGGATCCACGTTCAGGGTCAGGGTCGATTTTTCAGCGGCCTTGGGATCCAGGGCTACCGTCGCATCCACCTTGTTCAGGATCAGCACATAGTTCGAGAGGCCCATGTGCTTGACCTTGGCGTACAGGCGCGCGTGGCTTGCATCGATGGCATAGGTCCCGGCGGGCTGGTCTGCGACCTTGGCCGAGAAATTCTTGCCCTGAGCCACTGCGGTCATCGGAAGGGCAGCCACACCCGCCACAAGCGCCGCAGACACGGCAACAGCACGGAAGAATTGGGTCATGCTCGGTCTCCTGATTGGGTCACCCGGTCCATAAGGGCGGGCAGGTTTGATTGTCACAAAAACGTAAGGGTGTTGGATACAGTTTAACATAGGCAACGGACCAGACAACTGCAACATGTGTCACAACTTCACGAAAGCGTGATCTGAAAAACTCGGATCCTGCCCCAAAGTCAGGGCGCAATTCTGCGTTAAAGTCCACGAAACGGGGTTGTCTCCCCGCTAGGCTCTGAGTGAGGCTGCCATGACCTATCGCGCTCCCGTCCGTGACCTGACCTTTTGCCTGACCCATGCGGCGGGTCTGGATCGACTTCTGGCCTTACCCGCCTTTGCGGATTGTGATGCGGATCTGATCGGCGCCGTGCTCGAAGCTGCCTCCAAATTGTCCGAGGACGTACTGGCCCCCTTGAACGGGAGCGGCGACAGGCACGGCGCACGGTTGGTGGACGGCATGGTCATCACCGCACCCGGCTTTGCCGATGCGCTGAAACAGTTTGCGGACGGCGGCTGGAACGGCCTGGGGGCCGATCCAGAATACGGCGGTCAGGGTTTGCCCAAGGCCATCGAACAGGCGGCCTTTGAGATGATCCATGCAGCCAACATGGCCTTTGGTCTGTGCCCGATGCTGTCCCAGGGGGCGATTGAAGCCCTGCACCAACACGGCACACCGGAGCAAAAGGCGAAATACCTGCCCAAGCTGATTTCCGGGGAGTGGACCGGCACCATGAACCTGACGGAGCCCCAGTCCGGTTCGGATCTGTCCACCCTGACGGCCCGGGCCGAACCCGTCGGCGACGGAACGTTCAAGCTCTGGGGCCAGAAGATCTATATTACCTGGGGCGACCACGATGCGACGGACAATATCCTGCATTTCGTCCTCGCCCGCCTGCCGGATGCCCCTGCCGGAACCAAGGGCATTTCTCTGTTCCTCGTGTCCAAGCACCATCTGGATTCGGACCTCAAGCCCTTGGATCGTAACGCCGTCGGGCCGGTAGGCCTTGAACATAAACTCGGTATCCACGCCTCCCCGACCTGTGTGATGCAATATGATGGGGCCATCGGCGAAATGGTCGGCCAGCCAAACCAGGGCCTCGCGGCCATGTTCGTCATGATGAACGCTGCGCGTCTGGCGGTCGGTGTCGAGGGCGTCGCCCTCGCGGAGCGCGCCTACCAGAAAGCGCTCGCCTATGCGCTGGACCGGCGCCAGGGACGTTCGGTGCTGACGGGGGAAGCCTCGGCCCCGATCTTTGACCATCCGGATGTGCGCCGAATGCTCGTGGGAGCCCGCGCCCGTCTTCAGGCCGCCCGCACCATCTGCCTGACCTGTGCGGTCGAAGCGGATCTGGCCCGCCATGCCGCCGATCCGGCAGAGCAGGCCCGCGCCAAACGGCGCGAAGATTTCCTTGTGCCGATTGCCAAGGCCTGGGCCACCGACATCGGGGTCAGTGTCGCCTCGACGGGCCTGCAAGTGCACGGCGGCATGGGCTTTATCGAAGAAACGGGGGCCGCTCAGTTCTATCGCGATGCCCGGATTGCTCCGATCTATGAAGGCACCAACGGCATCCAGGCTGCGGATCTGGTCGGGCGCAAGCTCAACCAGGACAATGGTCAAGCCGCGCGCGACCTGATCCATGACATTCACGAAACCACCACCGCGCTCGTCCTGTCCGGCGATGAGCGGCTGGTTGAGGCCAGTGAACATCTGACCCACGCCATTCGGGGTTTCACGGCCGCCACTGACTGGTTGCTAACGCGCAAGGCAGAAGGGGCCCAAGCCGATGTCGCGGCTGCGGCCTATGCCTATCTTGAGCTGTGCGGCACGGTGATCGGCGGCTGGGGCCTGGCCAAACTCGCTCTTGCGGCCCGCACCTTGCTTGATCAGGGGGACAGCGACACCGAACGTCTCGAAGCCCAGATCCGTCTGTTCAGCGTGTTTGCCGACCAAGACCTGTCTGTCGCCGAAGCGAGTTTGGCCCGCATCACCGCTGGCAACCGCGACCTTGGGGCGCTCTCGGCCCGTGCGCTCGGGGCTGAGGGGTAAGGGCTCAGCGCCCCGTCGGTTTGTCCTGTATGGCCACCGGCGACGGCGTGGCCCCCGCCTCATCCATACGCTCGATGGCTTCGCGCACAAACACCGCCTGGGTCACGACCCCCAGTTCAAGGCGGTTGTTGTCCTGCTCAACCTGGCGCGTCAGGATCCCGGCGATAAAGACTTGGGCGGGCTGTTCCGTTGAGGGATGACGACGGCTCTTGTGGGTCATGAACACGGCCCCCCCGGAATTGCCGGACACTGCCGTCAAGTCGATCAGAAACACTGGAAACGCCTTGACCGGCGTCAAGGGATAGGACGCCACCCGCCCGGACCGCAGGATCGGGAACCCGGCCCGGTTCGACGCCAATCCATTGGGAAAGCCCAGGGTCATCATCTCATCGCCCGGTCCTACCCCATAGTCCTCGAACGTCTCGGCATCGGCGATCCAGTCGAGCGGTATCGCGGCCTTGATAAAACTTTCTGGCGCTTCGATCGGCAGGATCGCAACATCTTCAACCGGATGTCGGAACCAGCGGATCCCGGCTTCATCTCGGATTGTCACCGGGGCTGGAGCATAGCGCCACTCGCCGGAGGGGTCCGAAAAGCGCCAGCCAACGCGGATTTCCCGCTCCGGCATGCGCTCAAACACGTGGGCCGCCGTGACCAGCACGACCCGGGGAGTCCCATCCAGCTTGGGGGCCGATACCAGGAAGCCCGTCCCGACTGTTCGCCGTCCATCCGCGGTCGGTTGTTCGACCTGGACCGTCGCATTGATCAGTTGAACCGTCAGATCCCCGTCGATCATTTTTGCCCCCGTACTTACGCAAATGCCATTTGACCTGAGCCAGAAGTCAACACAAGCTCCACGCCGAAAACAAGGCCACGGATGCCCCCGGGTGTACCGGTAAAGGCCAAACTTTTGGAGGGACGCCCCGTGACCAATCCAATTGACCGCCGCACCATCCTGTTCAGCGGCACGGCCGCTGGCCTCGCCCTTGGCCTGCCGGGCTTGGGCCAGGCC
>JBKBWB010000239.1:0-3655 GCA_046289215.1 Asticcacaulis sp.
TCAACCTATAACCGAAATTTCAGCGGCTTCAGGCTCTGAAAAGGTCGCCATGCGTTGACCATCGCTTTTGTCTCGGGCACGACGGAGGCCTGAACCGGAGTTGTTCCTGGGGGACTTTGTGTGACCCTGTACCTGCCTATCGCCGAGATATCGGTGAACATCCTGCTAATTGCGGGCTTGGGTACGATTGTGGGTGTTCTATCTGGCATGTTTGGAATTGGGGGCGGCTTCTTGATGGCCCCGGTTCTTGTCATGATGGGGGTTCCAGCTTCTGTGGCAGTAGCCAGTCAGGGCGGCCATGTTGTGGCCACCTCCAGCTCTTCGATTATGTCCCATGCCCGTCAGGGGCGGGTCGATTACCGCATGGGAGGCATTATGGCCCTCGGCGGGGTACTTGGCGCCATTCTTGGCGTAGAAGTCTTTCGAATTCTTAGACTTCTTGGTCAGGCAGATCTTGTCGTGGCTGTCTGCTATCTCGTGTTTCTGGGGGTGATTGGTAGCCTGATGCTGGTCGAGAGCCTGCAGGTGATCTGGAGGCAAAAGCGTGGGGAATCGGCTCCGCGAACCAAAGAAAAAAGACAAGCCTGGCTCTATGCACTGCCATTCAAGATGCGTTTCCCACGCTCTGGCTTGTATATCAGCGTAATGCCCCCTCTGGGGATAGGCATTTTCGTGGGGATTCTGTCAGCCCTGATGGGGGTAGGCGGCGGATTTATTGTGGTTCCGGCCATGATCTATCTGTTGAGAATGAAGCCCACAGTTGTGGTGGGAACGGGTCAATTTCAGATCATCGTCACCTCAGCCGTTGCTGTCATCCTTCAGGCCGCACGAAACCAGACGGTAGATGCTGTACTGGCGCTTCTGCTGCTTCTGGGGGGCGTCATCGGGGGACAGATCGGTACCCGATTGGCAGGGCGCTTCCGGGCTGAAGAGCTGCGCGCATTGCTTGCCTTTATTGTGCTGTTGGTGGGGATCCAGATGGGCATCAGCCTGTTCCTTCCACCCGCAGAGCCGTTTGTTCTGGCCCCGGGTCCAAGAGTGCCATGATGGAAGACGGGTTGCCTCCGAACGCTATGTCTCCCTTACCAGTCGCCGCCGGACAGCTCCAGCCCATGGTCTCGGCTGATCTGACGGAGTCGGAGATTCAGGTCCGGTCAAATTTTAATGGGGCACGGGTTGTCCTTTATGGCGCCGTTTTTTCACCGGACGACACGCCCCCTGATGTGGTGGTTGTGGTTCGTGGCCCGGAAAGCCAATTGCGTCTGATCCGGAAAATTCAGGTGGCGGGATTGTGGTTGAACAGCCGACCCGTCGTTTTCGAAGGGGCACCGGGATATTACACCGTCGCCAGCACACGTCCTCTCAAGGATATCACAGACTTTTCCACACGCCGACGCCTGCGTTTGGGGTTGGACCATCTGCCCATGGAGGCTCCGGCGGAAAAGCGGATTGAAACTCGTTTCGGTGTGCGTGATGTCGTCGTCAGTCGGCTGGGGCCAGACTACCTGCATTGGCGACGGGCGGTGATCCGAATTAAAAGCCGGATGAACCTATATGTTGAGAATTCGCAAGGTGTTCGGATGGTCGATCGTGGTCTGTTTCGGGCTGAGTTGTCGCTGCCCTCTCAGGCCCCCATAGGCAATTACCAGGTCGAGGTTTTGTTGATCAATAAGGGCCAGGTTGTTTCACGCAGTACGCGCAGCATTCGTGTTCAAAAGGTCGGGCTGGAGCGGGCCATCTATGATTTTGCGCACAGATTTGGTTGGGCCTATGGTATCTTGTGCGTTGGTGTTGCCCTGATGGTCGGTTACGGGGCTTCTGTGGTCATGCGCCGGAGCTGATATGAACCCGAAGGCCGAGAGTCTGTCTGAACAAACACGGTATCCGTTTCATCGGGCGCCGCGGGTCGTCTGGGTTTTGGGGCTGGGCGGGTTAATTCCTTTTTTTGCCCTTAGCGGACTGTATGTCTTTGGTCCCGTTGAATGGTCACAATGGGCAGAGCTGTCATTGCTCCACTATGCGGTCGCCATCCTGTCTTTTCTCGGGGGTATTCGCTGGGGTTTTGAAATGGGGCACCGCCCGATCAAGATGCCGGTGATGGTGGGCTCTGTGGTGGTCTGTCTGGCGGCTTGGGCGACTGTGATTATTCCGGACATGCCGATGCTGTGGCGGATCATTACGTTGAAAGCCGCATTGATTGGTCAGTGGTATTGGGACATCCATACCCGTAACCTTCCGCACTGGTACGGTCGGTTGCGCACGATCCTGACCCTGGGGGCTGCGATTTCTTTGGCCATTGCCCTTGAGCAAGCGTTGCAGCTCTAATGGGGAACAGGCCCCATTGACTCTGCAATCTGACATGCCTTTACCCCCGGCGTTGGCCACCCCGCCCGGCGGCTCGGCCTTGTGCGAGGCTGGTAGCGCCCGTTGGCTGACCCGGCCCCAGGCGGCCCGGCTGTTCGATGAGGGGCCCGTCCTGGTGGCCCATGCAGGCTGGACCGCCCGGCGTCTGGGTCTGGCGGTTCCGGCTCGCTCCCCGCGTCATTGGGACGTGCTGGAGCTGTTCGCCTTTGTTCGTCCCGGCCAGTTTTGCGCGCCCACCCCCGCGGGGCTGGCGCGTGTTCTGGGGTTTGACGAGCCCCAGTCGGCCCTCGATCAGGCCCTGGCCCTCGCGCAGGCCGCTGACCTCTTGCTTTCAGAAACCCGCGCCTGGGATCGGCATAGCCGGGCGGCCGCCGGACGGCTTTTGCCGGGTCTTGCCCGGGCAGGCTGGCCGTTTGCAGAGGTGATCCTCCGCTCTTTTCCAGAAGCTGATATCCCCGAAGACGCCCGCACGGGGGGGCTGGATGTCTGGACTGTGTTGTCGGAGTGGGAAGAACAGGCCCCCTTGGGTGAGCCGGGAACCCAGTCCGTGTCCGAGGCCGAGGCGACAAGCCGTCTGAGCCAACTCTTGCAACGGGCGGGGCTGGACGAAGCGCGTCCGTCCCAAGCCGCCTTCGCAGGTTTGGCGACTCAGGCGTTTTTACCGCGTGATGTTGAGGATGAGCCCAAGGTTGTCCTGAGCGAGGCCGGGACCGGTATCGGCAAGACACTGGGCTACCTGTCGCCCGCCTCTGTGTGGGCCGAAAAGAACGGCGCGCCGGTGTGGGTCTCGACCTATACCCGGGCGCTTCAACGCCAGATCGACCGCGAGGGCGGGGCCCTTTATCCCGATCCGGCCTTACGGGCCCGCAAGATGGTGGTACGCAAGGGGCGGGAAAATTACCTCTGTCTGCTGAACTATCAGGAAATGGCCCAAGGGGTCGCCCTGGGGGTCAGCGATGCCGTGGGTCTGGCCCTGACGGCGCGGTGGGTTGGCGCGACGCGTGATGGTGATATGACCGGCGGGGATTATCCGGCCTGGATCCCCAGCCTGTTTGCGGTTCCGGTCAATGCCCAGGCCAGCCCGGTTAATCTCGTGGATCGGCGCGGCGAATGTGTGCATGCGGCCTGTCCGCATTACCGGACCTGTTTCGTGGAAAAAGCTATTCGTGGCGCGCGTCGGGCCGATGTGGTGGTGGCCAACCACGCCTTGGTTCTGTCGCATGCCGCCTTTGAGCACGTGCGTACCACGCGACCGGGCGAGGCCCCCAATCCAGCGGGTCGCGTCCGACGG
>JBKBWB010000240.1:0-3645 GCA_046289215.1 Asticcacaulis sp.
CCCTTTTCGACGTTCTCGGTCCGGGCGTTGAACTCCTTACAGAAGCCCATGATGTTCACGCCGCGCTGACCCAGTGCCGGGCCGATCGGCGGCGACGGGGTTGCGGAACCCGCCTTAACCTGGAGCTTGATATAGCCCAGAATCTTCTTTGCCATCGTTCTCTCCAATAGCCATTTAAGGCTGCGAGCCGTGGTGTGGGTTGGCGCCCTTCCACGGGTTTAGACCTGTTCTCAAAAACAGAGGCGCGCTGGTAACACTTTTGCCCCATGCTGGCAAGTGAGGACCGGCCCCGCCTCCCAATAAAAAACCCGTCCCAGACCTTGGTCCAGGACGGGCTTCAAACCGTGCACATTGAAACGGATCAGACCGTCTTTTCCACCTGGCTGTATTCGAGCTCGACCGGAGTGGCCCGGCCAAAGATCGAAACCGAAACCCGCAGGCGGGCGCGCTCTTCATCAACGCTCTCGACCACACCATCAAAGCTGGCGAAAGGCCCATCCGTGACCTTGACCTTTTCACCGATGTCAAAGCGCATGACAGGCTTCGGACGCTCCACGCCCTCTTCGATCGCCCCGACGATTTGCTTGACTTCGCGCTCGCTGACCGGGATCGGCTTGTTACCGGACCCCAGGAAGCCGGTTACCTTGGGCGTGTTCTTGACTAGGTGATACGCCTCGTCGGTCATTTCCATCTTCACGAGGACATAACCCGGAAAGAACTTGCGCTCGGAATTGACCTTCCGGCCCCGACGGATCTCGACCACGTCTTCGGTCGGCACGAGGATTTCGCTGAACTTGTCCTCAAGGCCTTGAGTCTTGGCCTGGTCGCGAAGGGCCTCTGCGACCTTTTTCTCAAAGTTCGAATAGGCGTGGACGATGTACCACTTGTGCCGGGGATTGGCGGCCGTTTCGGCGCCAGCAGTTTCGGTGCTCATCCGCTTATTTTCCGATCTCAACCAGCCACTTGATGGCAAAGCCCAGCGTACCATCCACCACAAAGAAGAACAGGGCGGCAATGACCACCATGATGAACACCATCACCGTCGTGATCCAGGTCTCCTTGCGGGACGTCCAGGTCACCTTGCGCGCTTCGGCGCGCACTTCGCGCAGGAACTGCGCCGGGTTGGTCCGCTTCTTGGGGGCCGTTGCCGTAGCGGCCGGAGGGGCGGATGTTGGGGTCTTGGCCATCGGACCGTCGTCCTGACTACAAAAAAAGGGGCTCGCCGTACGGTCCGACCGCCCGACGATCCCGGAATGAAGTGGCAGGAGTTGGGGGACTCGAACCCACGACCCTCGGTTTTGGAGACCGATGCTCTACCAGCTGAGCTAAACTCCTTCAGGCGGTTGATGTCGCACCGATCCGCCGGACCGTTCACAACCTCACTTGCCAGAGCCGCGTCATCTAGCAGGGGCTGTTTGATTCCGCAAGCGTTTGCGAACAGCTTCCGTCAGGCTTAACGCGCTTTTTGCCCTGAGACCGGGGATGACCTAAGGTCTGGCCGTCATTTACGGAGTCCCTGCATGGTCCGCCCTGATCGCCTGACGGCTATCCTTCTTTTTCTGGTCGCCGCCAGCGGCCTGATGTCGGTCGCCCTTGGGGCCTTTGCCGCCCACGGTATGAGTGATCCGAAAGCGATCGATTGGCTGAAAACCGGCAGCCAATACCAGATCACCCACGCCCTGGCCGCACTTGGAAGTCTTGCATGGGGGCGCTTGACGCCGAAACAGTCCCTGCCCCGACTGGCCGTGGTTGCCTTTCTGATCGGAGCCAGTCTGTTTAGCGGCGCCCTCTATGGCCTGGCCTTCGGCGGTCCCCGCTGGCTCGGCATGGTCGCGCCTCTGGGCGGCCTGACGCTGATGCTTGGCTGGACCTTGCTGGGCTTGTCTGCGATCCGGACCTTTCTCAGGCCATCCGAACGCTGAACGCCTTATAGCCAGCCTGGGGTCAGCGTATCCGTTTGGCCCTGGCCACCCGGCTATCGTCAACCTTGACCAAATAGCTGCCGAGCGCGGCCTTCTTGATGGTCAGGGTCGATCCGACCTTGGGTGCGCGAAAATGAGTGGAGGCTTCGGTATGCTGCCACACCTGGCCGTTTTCCAGCTCGAACCGCCATTGGCTGTCCCCCGCCGGGGTTACAGCCACAATCTTGAGGGCGAGCATATCAATCTCGTCTTCCTTGGCCAATTGCTCGACCGGCAGGCTAGACTTACCGAAATTCCAAAGGCGCAGGCGCTGAACCTCGGCCTTATCCTGCACGCGAAGATCACCGGATTCCACGGCCGTTTGCATGGCGGCGACGGCCCCATCGTAACAGGCCAGACGCTTGGCCCCATCGGCTTCGCCCTGACAGCGCATCAAGGCCTCAAGCTGCGCCGGTTTTGGCGCGGGCTTGGCCACAGTCTTGGTATCCGCAACGGCGGCACCCGCCCAAGCCCCACACACCAGACCCGCAAAAGCCGCCAAGCCCGCGACCCTCATTCCTGTCTGTTTTGCCATGTCGTCTCTCCCTCCGTTTGAAGCGGAGCCTAACAGCAAAACCGGCGATCTGGGAACCCGATCGTTGCGACGGAGTGCGCCTGTCATTGACGTATCACAACTGACCATCTCCAAATGAGGTTCGCCATGATCCCCCGCCGCGCGCTCTTTTCCCTACCTCTGCTTTTGGCCCTCGCCCCACTCAAAGCAGACGCCATGCCCCGTCGCCTTGAGCGACTTAGCGGACGCAAGGACGAGGTCACAAGGGGCCGATTGCAGCGACTGGCCTATGGCAGCGATCCGAAACAGGTGATCCTGCATTCGGGAATCTCGGCATCGTCCAAGGGCCTCTTTATCTTTATCCACGGCGGGGGCTGGTCGATCGGCAGCCCGGACCGGACCGAAAGTAAACCGGACTTCGCCAAGGCCCTCGGCTACGATTTTGCCTCTCTGGGCTATCGACTTGTCCCCTCCGTCACGCCGCGCGAACAGGCTCAAGATCTGGCGCGCGCCCTCGCCCGTCTGGTGGCACTGGCCCCACAAACCCGGGGCCGGATTGTCCTCAGTGGCCATTCTGCGGGCGCACATCTGGCGGCGCTGGTCACGCTCGACCGAACCTACCTCAAGGCCGAAGGACTGGGCGCGGACCTGTTCCAGGCTTTGATCCTGCTCGACGGTGCCGGCTATGATATCCCGGCACAGATGGCCTATCTCAAGACAGGGCGCCCGCGTCGCAACCCGGTCGCCAATCAGCTGGCGGGTATGTACGACGCCGCCTTCACCCAGGACCCGGCGACCCAAAAGGCCTTGAGCCCATTCCATCAGATCAGCCGTGATGGCCCCGCCTATCCGCCGACCCTGTCCTTCCCGATCGAGTCTCGCCCCGACTCGATCCGCCAGAGCGAAGCCCTGATCAAGGCGCTGAGCGCCCTCAACGTCCGGGCTCGCTCGGTGACTGTCCCGGGGGATAGCCACCGCGACGTCAATGTCGAATTCGGTCGCTCGGACGATGCCGAAACCCAGACGGCCTTGGCCTTTGTGCGCTAGTCCCGCAAAGCCTTGAGACACAACAAAAAACCCCCGCCAGTCACCTGGCGGGGGTTTCATCTGTAATCGAGCGGCGGCTCAGTCGCTCAGATCGGTACTCGACGATCTGCGCGCGCCAGACGC
>JBKBWB010000241.1:0-3645 GCA_046289215.1 Asticcacaulis sp.
ATCGCCGGCCTGATCGGCGCGCCGATCTGGGTGATGCTGTCGCGCAAGATCGGCAAGCACCGGGCGTTAGCGCTGGCCTCGCTCGCCTTTGCCGCGCTCTATGTGGTGTTGGCGCTGGTCCCGCGCGGTAATTTCCCGCTGATCCTTGCGGCCACCTTTGTCACCGGCCTGCCCTATGCGGCCTCCATGTTGCTGCTACGGGCCATGATGTCCGATATCAGCGACGAGGTGCGGCTCGAAGTGGGCAAGGATCTGACCGGCCAGCTCTTTTCCATCCTGAATGCTACGGTCAAGACTGGCCAGGCGCTGGCGGTGGGGGTGCTGGTGCTTGTGGGGGCGGTCGGCTTCGATGCCAAGCCCGGAGCCTATAATGCGCCCGAAACGCTCAATGCCGTGCTTCTGATCTTTGTGCTGCTGCCGGGGGCTTTGTTTGTCCTCGCCGCCTGGATCCTCAACGGCTATAGCCTGACCGAAACCCGGCATGCCGAGATTCGCCGGGCTCTGGAGGAACGAAATGACGCGCCCGGTACCGGCGGATTTGCGCCCCATTGATCAGCTTCTGTGGGTGATGCAGCGGCTTCGGGACCCTGAGGGCGGATGTCCGTGGGATCTCGAACAGACCTTTGCCACCATTGCCCCCTATACCATCGAAGAGGCCTATGAGGTCGCCGATGCCATCAGCCGCAATGCGCTCGATGAGTTGAAGGGCGAGCTGGGCGACCTTCTGTTCCAGTCGGTGTTCCATGCCCAAATGGCCGAAGAACAAGGGCTGTTCCGCTTCGAGGATGTGGCCGCCGCCATGGTGGACAAGCTGGTGCGCCGCCACCCGCACGTCTTTGCCGCCCCCGATGGGCGCAGCAGCGATGAACAGACCAAGGCCTGGGAAGCGATCAAGGCCGAAGAGCGTAAGGCCCGGCAAAAGACCGGCGTGCTCGACGACGTGCCGGTGGGGCTTCCGGCCCTGACCCGGGCGGAAAAACTGACCAAGCGGGCGGCCCGCGTCGGCTTTGACTGGCCCGATGCCGCCGCCGTGCTCGACAAGCTCGACGAAGAAGTGGCGGAACTGAAGGCCGAGGTCGCCACCGGGGACCCGGAGCGCCTGACCGACGAACTCGGGGACATGTTGTTTGTCATGGCCAATCTGGCGCGCAAGCTCGGGGTCGATCCCGAGGAGGCGTTGCGCCGTTGCAACGCCAAGTTTGTCCGCCGCTTTGGCCATATCGAAGCCGAACTGGCCCGCGACGGTCGCCGGCCCGAAGACTCGGATCTGGCGGAAATGGATGCGCTGTGGAATGCCGCCAAAGCCCTTGAACGGGCTTAAGCGCCCTACTCCCAGTCGTTGCGCGGCTTGACGTAGCCCATCATCTGTTCGAACCGGCCCAGCGACTGGTTCGACAGCTTGACTGTCAGATGCACTAGGCCCGCCTCATCGTCCAGGCGATGGACGATGCGGCCATGCTGATAGAGCCAGGCGAGAATCTGACCCTGATGCGGGGCCAAGGTGATCGTCTGTTCGGCCCCGTCTTCGATCAGATCGGCCAACAGGACCCTGAGGTTTTCCAGCCCCTCGCCTGTGATGGCCGACACCGGCACCGGCGGGGCCTGATCGGCGGCATCGCTCAGGCGCACCGCCCGCGCCATCAACAGACCGCGCTCGTCTTCGGGCAACAGGTCGATCTTGTTCCAGACCTCCAGCATCTTTTGCGGGCCGCCTTCGGGCTCGATTTGCTTGAGCACGGCCATGACCTCGCGGGCCTGAGCCTCGGTGTCGGGGTTGGACAGATCGCGCACATGCACAATCAGATCCGCCTCGGCCACCTCTTCGAGCGTCGCCCGGAAGGCGGCCACCAGCTCGTGCGGCAGATCGGAGATAAAGCCCACCGTATCCGACAGGATCGCCGGTCGCCCTTGCGGCAATTTCAGCGTCCGCAGGGTCGGGTCGAGCGTGGCAAACAGCATGTCCTTGGCCATGACTTCGGCGCGGGTCAGGGCGTTGAACAGGGTCGATTTCCCGGCGTTGGTATAGCCCACCAGCGCAATCACCGGATAGGGCACGCGCTTACGCGCCGAGCGATGCAGCGCGCGGGTACGTCGTACCTCTTCGAGTTCCGTCTTCAGCCGTACGATCCGGTCCGCGATCAAACGCCGGTCGAGCTCGATCTGGGTTTCCCCGGGACCGCCGGTGGTGCCGACGGCGGCGCGCTGGCGTTCCAAGTGGGTCCAGGTCCGCACCAGCCGCGAACGCTCATACTCAAGCCGGGCCAGCTCGACCTGCAGCTTGCCTTCGCGGGTGCGGGCGCGCTTGGCGAAGATCTCAAGGATCAGACCGGTCCGGTCGATCACCTTGATGTCCCACTCTTTTTCCAGATTGCGCTGCTGGATCGGCGTCAGGGCCGTATCCACCACCACCACATTGGCGCTGTGTTCAAAAATCAGGTCACCGATTTCGCGCACCTTGCCCGAGCCAAACAAGGTGGCGGGCACAGCCTTGCGCACGCGCACAATCTGGGCCGCCACCACCTCGATGTCGAGCGCCAGCGCCAGCCCTTGCGCTTCTTCAAGCCGGGCTTCGGGCGCCGTGAGGCTGGACGAGAAATCCGTGTCCGGATGCAGGACGATCGCGATCTGGTCTTCCGGAACGCGCTCTATGAACTTGCTGCTCAAGCGTCCTGATCTTCCGTTTCGGGCTCATAGAGCTGAACCGGAGCCGACGGCATGATCGTCGAGATCGCATGCTTATAGACCAGCTGCGACTGACCATCCCGGCGCAGCAGCACGCAGAAATTGTCAAACCAGCTGACAATGCCCTGAAGCTTGACGCCATTGACGAGGAAAATCGTCAGCGGAGTCTTGGTCTTGCGGACACTGTTCAAAAAAGTGTCCTGCAGGTTCTGTTTCTTATCGTGGGACATGGGGCCCCCTTCTGTTGTTATTGGAAGGACCGCAACCCTAAGGGTTCCGGCGCTTCGCAGTGCGGTATATCAGACAATATGTGCGATCCGGGCACGGACGCAACCACTGCCCGTGGAAAAACTCACTCGGCGGTGACAAAGGCGCGGGTGATATAGGCTTCGCGCAGGCCCCGCGCGAGCGGGCCGGGGGTGCCGTCCCCGATCTTGACCCCATCAATCGACACAGCAGGCATGACGAGGGCGGTGGCGGCACTAAAGAAGGCTTCGGCGGCGGCCTTGGCCTCATCGACCGTAAAGGGGCGCTCCTCAAAGCGAAGGCCCTGCTCTGCAGCCAGCGCTAGGATCGTGCGCCGGGTCACCCCATGCAGGATGTTGGCCCCGAGGTCGCGGGTGACGATCACCCCGTCCTGGGTGACAATCCAGGCGTTGGTCGAGGTCCCCTCGGTGACATAGCCCTCGGCATCCACGAACCAGGCCTCAGACGCGCCGGCATCGCGGGCCTTGGTCTTGGCCAGACAGTTGGGCAAAAGGCCCACGGTCTTGATATCGCAACGGCCCCAGCGGTTTTCCGGCACCGTGATGACGGCCACGCCCTGGGCCGCCTTGCGCGCTTGCTGAGCCCGGTCCACGGCCTTGGCGGTCACCACCACCGTCGGCGGCAGGTCAGCCCCCGGAAAGGCATGGTCGCGCGGCGCAGCCCCGCGCGAGACCTGCAGATAGACCAAGCCCACGC
>JBKBWB010000242.1:0-3640 GCA_046289215.1 Asticcacaulis sp.
TGAGGCAAACCGGATCATCATGGCTCCGGCGGTGGTCAGATCGCCGGAGCGGCACAGCCCGCCCGAGAGTCTGTCCACCCGCCCGGTTTCCCCCATGGTCAGCGTCAAGGCCCCCGACAGATTGTGATAGGCCCAGTACAGGTCGGACTTCGTGGCCTCGGGCAAGATCACCTGTAACAGCTCGATCAGACGGTGGATCAGGGGGTCAAAGTAGCGGGTCATCGTCTCGCCGCCCCACATGGGTGTGGCGTTCACCTGACTGACCAGCGCACAATAGTGCTTCCAGCCAATACCGCCCTCAGCCTGCCAGCGCATAACGGGTAAGACAAACGCACCGATCAGGCCTTCGACCGTCATGTTTGGCCCTTCCTTGAGGGCATAGCTGTTGAGTGCCTCCATCCGATCCCGGTTCAGCACCTCGGCCCGGCGCAGAAAGACTGCGTCAAACAGGCTGCGCTTGGCGCCGAAATAATAATGGATCAGGGCCGTATCAAACCCGGCTTCTCGGGCGACCTGGCGGATCGTCACGCCATGAAAGCCATGCATGGCGAACAGTTCTTCGGCGACATCAAGGATCATATCCCGGGCTTCGCCGCCCTCGGTCGTCTTGGGCGGACGGCCCCGGCGGGCACTTTTCAGGGGCGGCTCGCCAGCATCGCTGTCGGCAACGACAGAAAGGGTGTCCTTGGATCTGGCCACATTAACCTCGTTTCGTTTGCCACCATCTGCGGCAAAGCTGCACCTGTCCCTAGCAAAAACGCTTCTTACCCCTGTGTCAATTTACGCAGCGGCATAACAGCGATTGACAGAACCACGCGGGCAGATAGTTTGCATTAATCATTAGACGCTGAATTAATGCGCGAATGAGGACATTTTGTCTGCGAACTGTTTCTGGGAGGAAACAATGCACGCATCACTGAAAACGCTCCTACTAGCCGGGGCTGCCTTGGCGGCTGTGCCGAGCCTTGCCGTTGCTCAATCGGCTCCGGCGACTGAACCTGCCGCATCGAACGTCCAAGAAGTGACGGTGACGGCGCGTCGTCGGGCGGAAGCTCTCAAGGACGTGCCGATCGCTGTGACCAGCGTGTCGGGCGAACAGCTTGAGCGCACCGGTGCAGCCGATATCACCAAGCTGCAGCAGACGACTCCGAACATGACGCTGCAGGTGGCGCGCGGGTCAAACTCGACCCTGATTGCTTTCATCCGGGGTGTGGGTCAGCAAGATCCGCTCTGGGGCTTTGAGCCGGGCGTCGGTCTTTATTTTGATGATGTCTATGTCGCTCGTCCGCAGGGCGCCGTGCTCGACATCTTTGACGTCCAGCGCATCGAAGTCCTGCGCGGGCCGCAAGGCACGCTTTATGGCCGCAACACCATCGGTGGGGCGGTAAAATATGTGACCAAAAAGATTGGCGGCGACCCGTCACTGCGCGTTCGGGGTAATCTGGGTTCCTACAGCCAGGCTGACCTGATCGTTTCAGGTGCGACTCCGCTCACCGATACGTTCTCGGTCAGTGGGGCTGTGGCGAAATATAGCCGCGATGGCTATGGCAAGAACCTCAATACCGGGGCTGAGCACTACAATAAGGACATGATCGCGGGCCGGTTCAGCGCCGAATATGCACCGACCGATCAGCTGTTCTTCCGTCTGTCCTACGACAAGACTGTCGACGATTCGAACGCCCGTCACGGTCACCGCGAAATCCCGGTTGCCTCGACTTCAACGGCGCGCAGTGATCGTCCGACCGACAGCGTCTATGACACCTGGGCCGGTCTGGGCGACAAGAATGAGGTGCGGACTGAGGGGGGATCGCTGCTGGCTGAGTATAAGCTCAATGACCAGTTTACCTTAAAGTCGATCACGGCGGGCCGTAAGGGTGATACCCGCACCCTTATCGATTTCGACAACACCCCGGCCAAGTTGCTCGATGTTCCGGCCTACTATGAAGACGCTCAGGTGTCACAGGAACTACAGCTGCTGTTTACAGGTGACAAGGTCTCGGGCGTTGGTGGTCTGTTCTATATGAGCAGCTATGCCGAAGGGGCCTTTGATACCCAAGCCGGCAACCTCGGCCTGAACATCGTTTCTGCGGGTAAGGTCAATACCCGTAGCTATTCGGCGTTTGCGGACTTCTCGTTTGAAATCAACGATATTCTGTCGGTCTCGCTGGGTGGGCGTTACACCAAGGATGCCAAGGATGCCGTGGTGTTCCGGGCCTTCTACCTTGGCACGGCCAACAGCCCCTACAATGGTGGTACTGCCCGCGCTCCGCTCCAGATTCGTACCAACTATCAGGCCGAAAAGAGCTTCAGCAAGTTCACACCGCGTGTGAGTGCCTCGCTCAAGCTGTCGCCCGAGATGACGGCCTATGCCTCCTATAGCCAGGGCTTCAAGTCGGGCGGTTGGGACATGCGCGGTGATGCTGTGGCCACGCCGGATACGGTGCGCGGTTATAAGCCGGAAACCGTCGATGCCTATGAAGTGGGCCTGAAGGGGACGGCGTTTGATAATCGCCTCAGTTTCTCGTCGGCGATCTTCCGTTCGGAATATAAGGACCAGCAAGTCACCACCCAGGTCCCGTCGGGTAACACCATCGCCAGCTTCGTCGATAACGTCGGCTCCTCGAAGATCTGGGGCGCGGAATTCGAAGGGAATCTGTCGATTGCCGAGCCGCTGTCGGCTCAATTTGCTCTGGGCTATACCAAGGGCGAGTACGAAGACTTCCAGCGCTACAACATCGCTCTGGGCCGTTATGAGAACATCGCCTCGCAGGTCGTGTTCCAAAATACCCCGAAATGGACTGGCTACCTTGGCTTGACCTATCGCCGGGACTTCATGGGCGGCAAGCTGACCTTCACGCCGTCCACCAGCTATCGCAGCAAGATGTCCTTGTTCGAGTTTGAAAATATCCAACTCGATCAGGGCGAGTTCTGGCTCTATGACGCCAGCCTGGTCTGGACGTCCGAAGGCGGCCGTTACACCCTCGGCCTGCATGGCAAGAACCTCAGCGACCATGAGTATCGCGTAGGGGGCTATAACTTCCCGGGTGCCACATTCGGCAACTCGGTGGCCGGGTTCTATGGTCCGCCGCGCACCGTGACGGCTACGTTTGACGTGAAGTTCTGATCATAACGGCCTGAAAGGGTCCGGCGTGAACCGCCGGGCCCTTTTGTCTTCTGCAAGTTTGTCTTTTGTGGGATGGGTTCTTTCCCGTCCAAGAGAGCGTGCCATGTCCCCGACCCCACCGGAATCTGCATCGATCCCTGCTGACCCGGCCTCGCCGCCTGCTGTGGCGGATAAGGGGTATCGGTACGGCGTTCTGGCGCTGCTTATCCTCGTCTACACCTTCAACTTTATCGACCGGCAGATCATCGGGATCCTGGCCGGGCCGATCAAAGAAGAGCTGAACTTGACCGATACCCAACTGGGGTGGATGGGTGGCTTGGCGTTTGCGTTGTTCTATACGGGGCTGGGCATTCCGATTGCCTGGCTGGCGGACCGGTTCAGCCGTGTCTGGATTATGACGGTGTCTCTAGCCATCTGGAGTGGCTTTACCGCCCTGTGTGGTTTTACCCATAGTTTCTGGCAGTTGTTTCTGGCGCGTATGGGCGTTGGTGTCGGTGAGGCGGGGGGGGTGGCCCC